>NZ_JWMB01000031.1:0-87722 GCF_000812445.1 Cupriavidus sp. SHE
CTTGGAGCGCTTCTTGGAGCCTCCCATCAACATCACTACACCGCCTTCGGAAGCCGGTTAGAAGTTCCCTTCATCAACCGGCTATTCCGAATACCCCAAATTATATTGGGGTCACTCATGAAAAAAGCACGGATGGGAATCCGACGGGTACAAAAGGGCTTTACGCTGATCGAACTGATGATCGTGGTCGCGATCATTGGTATCTTGGCAGCAATCGCCATTCCGCAGTACAGCGACTACACCTCGCGTACGAAGGCAGCCGGCGCAGTGGCGGAGTTGGCCTCTGTCAAGACCGGCATCGCTATGTGCGTTCAAGAGACTGGTACGCTCACAGGCTGCGACGCGGGCGCGGCAAACGGCTATGTTCCGACGCCCGCCGTCACCAAAAACATCACGGCAGTAACTTCCATTACCAATGGCATTATTACGGTGACCACT
The DNA here is from genome assembly GCF_000812445.1 of Cupriavidus sp. SHE. Classification (NCBI taxonomy): domain Bacteria; kingdom Pseudomonadati; phylum Pseudomonadota; class Betaproteobacteria; order Burkholderiales; family Burkholderiaceae; genus Cupriavidus; species Cupriavidus sp. SHE. The sequence goes on from NZ_JWMB01000031.1 coordinate 439, forward strand.
GGCGCTACCGACACCAGCGGTACTAACCTGCTGCTTGTTGATACGCCGACTGCGCCGGCGGCCGGTGCGGCGAACATGACGTGGACGACCACGGGAACGGTCTGCAACGTCAATCGCGGCCTGAAGCCAGGTCAAGGCGATTGCCCCTGATTGCGTCAGAAGCAAGCAGGCATCGCCTAATGCGGAAAAAGCGCCTTCGGGCGCTTTTTCCGTTTGAATCCGGACATGCACGGCGTGATTGCGGGTGTCATGCATGCGACGATGGAAGCCTGTGCGGCGGACTAAATTAGAGCGAATGAGCCTGGGAGGCGTGCGGCACTTCTTTTTTTGGAACGCCGTAATCAGTCGCTTAAGAGGCTCGCAGGGTTGCTAGGTGACAAACTTTGTCACCCAAAAAAGAGCACAGTGACATTCTTTGTCACTTCAGCCTCGAAAATGACAATTTTTGCCATTCTCGAAGAAAATACGAAAAAGTTGATCGACAATAGATATTTATAGATCACTTTTTAATATGGCACGTTGTTTGCTTGAGATCGCCTGCAGCACTTACGCTGCCTTATAAAATCTATTTGAAGGGTGATTTATGCAACGGGTACAAAATCTGGGCCGTCGCGCCCAAGAGGGCTTTACGCTGATCGAACTGATGATCGTGGTCGCGATCATTGGTATCTTGGCAGCAATCGCCATTCCGCAGTACAGCGACTACACCTCGCGTACGAAGGCAGCCGGCGCAGTGGCGGAACTGGCCTCCGTCAAGACTGGTATCGCCATGTGTGTTCAGGAGACGGGCACACTCAATGGCTGCGACGCTGGCGCGGCAAACGGCTATGTTCCAACGCCCGCCGTCACCAAAAACGTCACGGTAGTAACTTCTATTAAGAATGGTGTTATTACGGTGACCACTGGCGCTACCGACACCAGCGGTACTAACCTGCTGCTTGTTGACACGCCGACTGCGCCGGTAGCCGGTGCGGCGAACATGACGTGGACGACCACGGGAACGGTCTGCAACGTCAATCGCGGCCTGAAGCCAGGTCAAGGCGATTGCCCCTGATTACCTCAGAAGCATTTAGGCATCGTTTAATGTAGAAAAAGCGCCTTCGGGCGCTTTTTTATTTGAATCCATATTTCGTCCGGACTCAACCGACATGCAAAGCGTGATCGTGGATGCCGTGCGTGCGACGATGGAATTTCCTTACGGAGCAGATCCAGCCGCTTCAATCCGGCGGCAAGCGATAATTCTTTTCTGGAACATCGCCATCCGTCGCTTAGGGGGCTCGCGATGTTGCAAGGTGACAAATTTTGTCATTACCAATCTCGATGATGATAATTTTTTGTCACTTCAGGTTCGAAGCTGACACTTTCCGTCATTTCTGATGAGCTGGCTGACCATTTTCATCATGAATAGATATCTATAAATCACGCATACCCTGGCGTATTGTTTGCTCACAGATCGTCTGCGGCATTTATGTCGCCATTAAAATCTCTTCGAAGGGTCGATTTATGCAACGGGTACAAAAATTGCGCTGTAGCGCTCAAGAGGGCTTCACGCTGATCGAACTGATGATCGTGGTCGCGATCATCAGTATCCTGGCCGCCATAGCGATTCCGCAGTACAGCGACTACACATCCCGCGCCAAGGCGGCTGGCGCAGTGGCGGAACTGGCCTCTGTCAAGAGCGGCATCGCTTTGTGTCTTCAAGAGACAGGCACGCTCACCGGCTGCAACGCGGGCGCGGCCAACGGCTATGTTCCTACACCGGCTGTTACGAAGAACATTACGGCAGTAACTTCCATCACCAATGGCGTTATTTCGGTGACCACCGGCGCTACCGACGTCAGCGGCAACAATCTACTGCTTGTTGACACTCCGGCCGCTGCGGTTGCTGGCGCGGCAAACATGAGGTGGACAACGTCGGGCACAATTTGCGATATCAATCGCGGCTTGAAGCCCAATCAAAGCGGTTGCCCCTGATGGCTTAGTGCAGTATGCGTTGGCGGGGGAGGCGCCTACGAGCGCCTTGTCCATTTGCGGGTAAAAAAGTGTCGTAGCCAAAGATCTCGGAACTTGCCGACTCGCTCGATTATGAGCTGATGGATTTGTTAGGCGGACGGTTGAATCCAGGATGGGACACCCATTCATGCTGCCACCGGAACGAATGAACCGACGCCTGCTGCTTGCTGTGCTTCGGGATGGACGCGCATTCTGTCCCTGCGTACTGCCTTTTCGAGCACCGGTGACAAGTTCGCTGCCCCGCTGAGAACGGGCATGCCGAAAAAACAAAACCGACGCTGCTTTCGCAAACGTCGGTTCTTAGTTTTACTACGCTGTTTTTGTCTGCTGGTGGTCGAATCCGTCAGCAGCTTTTTGTTTGGCGGAGAGGGTCCATTCCGAACCCTTCCGTTTAGCTTCTTCTTCTGCCAGTAGGGCGAACGCTTCGCCCGGGTCCATGCCCGCTTCCTGCGCAATTTTCCACGCCGTATAGAAGTCAGGCAGACGGTCCTTCGTATAGCGATCGAGCGTCGGCTGAGGGATTCCCCAGTCCTTGGCTGCGCGATTCACGCTCCGTCCCTTTAGCGCCTTAGCTATCAATTCTTGGTAGCTCATTTAAAACTCCTATTTCTATTGTTACTTCGAACGCAGTAACCTTCTCATTACTTCGATCGCAGTAACTACGAATGCGGTTACATGACGGAGTGTAGGCGGTAAACAACGCCGGGTAAACCGGCCCCCCTGTAACGAAATCCTGCCGGGATGTGTGCCCCGGCACTGACGGAGAAGAAAAATGAATCAAAAGCATCTGGTCCACATCCATGCCGTGACGGTTCGTGAAGGCGTCGCTCGTAAGACCGGTAATCGGTATCACATTGAGGAAGGCGCTTGCATCGCTATGGCGGAGTACCCGGACCGTGATGGTGAGGTCAAAAAGGATACGACTGCTGGCCTTCTCAACCTTCCGGATCATCTGCGTGGTCTTGCGCCGGGTGCTTACGAACCGGTTTTCTCGTTCACCAATTTCGAGGGCAAGGTGACGGTGCGGATCGTGGATCTGCTGCCGGTGCGGATGACTGGGACGGCTCCGGTGCCCGAGAAAAAGGCAGCCTAAGTTTTTGCTCTTTTGAGGCCGGTTCGCCGGCCTCTTTTTTGTTTACCGGGAAGTCCAGAAACCGATGGTGGTGTCTGGTCGCTCGGAGAGTGAAAGCGATAGGGATTGATGTCCGAATGGAGCGAGACCTAGGCTCGACGCTTGCGCGAAAGCCCGGTCCGAAGGAATCGCCCAAGGTGTTCAGGGTTGTAAAGGGGATGGAACGATGGCACTGATTTTTGCACTTGATGCAGTGCTTCTCATGCTGCTTGGACTATCGGTGGATTGGTTTCACCTGTACGCGCTGGTCTGGTCGTTTGGTATGGACCCGGCCATGTTCATTCGTGCATGTATCGGTGCCGCTGTGACGGCCTTTTTGCTCAGTGTGCTGAGTCATCGTGCAGGGCGGGCATGGTGATGCGCTACGTCCTTGTCTGTGACTCTGCTACGCCGATCAACGCGGCCGATTTTCAGGCGTGTCAAACACAACCGATCGATCTCGATGCAGCGTTGGCGCAGCACTCGATGGTTCCCAGGCTGACTAACGCAGAAAAAGCGGACTGGATGCTTGTCATCGTGACCGTGATGATGATGGCTTGGGGCATCCGTCTGATGAATGACTTCTTCCTTAATCGTCGAGGCTGATATGAATCTCACTACTGAACAGATCGTTGAAATGTCGAGGCAGTTTGCTGTTGCGGTGGTGCTGTGCAGCTTCTTTTCCGCGTTCCTTGGATACCTGTGCTGGCATCTGGTGCGCATGGCTGGCGAGGAAATCCAAGAGCGTTTTCGCCGTAAGCGTTGGTCGGCGAAGTATCGGCTCGCGGTGCTGGAATCGCGTCAGCGCAATGCCCGCAAAGCAATGATTTGGCAACACCGTTTTCTCAAGCGCGTACAGCGTTTGATCGACCGGGAAAAAATCGCTGTGACTTCGGAGAGGTCGTAGCGCTTTTTTCCTCAACCCTTCGGGAGCTATCTATGAAGTTCAATCTGCAACAGATCGAGGCTGGCGTGCGCCACGCTGTGAAGTCCAAGCAGGCCAAACAGTGGGCAAAGGCTGCTGTGATTGCCGGTGCCATGAGCGCGACGGCGGTTTTCGCGCAAACGTCTGGCGGTGTCGATGCCAGCGCGGCGGCCAATCAGGCGAAGACCGACATCAGTGGTGCACTGGCCGTGATTGGCGGCGTGATGCTGACGGTTTCCGGCATCGCCGTCGCCTGGAAGTGGGCGAAAGCGGCCTTCTTCGGCTGATCTGAAAAAGGGCGCTTCGGCGCCCTTCTCTCACTATGGATACCGCGTCCATCTTCAATACATACGAAGTCATTCTTCTGGTCGTATGTCTCGCTATCGCAATGCGCTAATCGGGGTCTGCTGTGTTCTGCTCACTGCTTGCTCTGCTCTCGACAAATCGCCTCCGGGTTCGTGTGCTACTGGCCGTAGTCACTGCCTTTGGCCTAATCGTGGCTTCTGACGGGCGGGCAGCTACTGGTTACCCGCCTAAGGATTTCACTGCGGGTTCGTTGGGCGTGTATTACTCGACGGAGGACGCTGCCTGTAGTGCTGCTGCTGCGGCGGCTGGTACGGGTTATACCGGCGTGGTCTATGACGCGGCAGGTCCTACGCGGTCGTGTCAGTACAAGAATGCGAGTGGTCAAAATGCGAGTGGTACGTCTGTGCGGCTTCGGTGTGCCGATGGGACGACGATTACATCGACTTATACGGCAGCTACTCGGGATAGGTTCTGTAGTACTGCGCCTCCGCCTGATTGCGCGGGTACGTTGCTGAACAAATATCGTGGTGCGGGTGTTACGGGTCCGTCTCTGACTGATCAAGCGCCGGGCCTGATCTGTGTGCAAGGCTGTGGGTATGCTGGCGGCTCGTTGATGGTGACGTTTCCTAAGGCTGGTGGGGGCTATACGTACAGTGGTCGCTTGGGGGCTGCTACAGGGCAGGCGTGCACGACTGCCAATTACGATGTCATCGATACGGTGATGTACGACGAAACGAAGGACGTCCCCCCTTCCCCGCTTTCCTGTGCCGATCAAGGCAAGGTCTACGGTACGGTCAACGGGGTTGGTGTTTGCGCGGGGCCGGGTTCCATTCCCGGTTCCAAGGTGAACATCACAGACACTAAGACCACGCAGAACACGGATGCCAGTGGTGTCCAGGCTGCGCCTCAAACCGAAACGTGGAATTACAACATCGGCAATATCAACGGTGTGTCTGTGGTTGTTGCTACGGTCACTCATGCGGATGGGACAAAGACACAGACAACGGGGTCGTTGGATGGCTTCTGCAAAGACAATCCAACGGTTTCGTTTTGCGGTGGCGGCGGTGGTGGTAAGGGCGGCGGAAAAAATGGTGACTCCATGTTCTCCGGCGGGTGTGGCTCCGGTTTTTCCTGCAATGGCGATGCGATCCAGTGCGCGATGGCCAAAGAGCAATACAAGCGCAATTGCGAAGCGGAGGCGGCCGATCCTGCGCGTGATCTGTTCACGACTGAGGCTGCCAAGGATCAGGGCCGTGCCGGTGTGATAGCGGCCACGGGCGGCATGCAAACGGTGGACGTGGGAGACAAGCTGAACAATGTCACGGATCGGTTCGGGAGTGGTGCGTGCCCTGCTCCGCTGGTGTTTCGTCCGCTGGATACGCTCGTAGAGATTTCCTTTCAGCCGGTGTGCGATTACGCGCCTTGGATTCGAGCGGTGGTGCTGCTGTGTACGGCGCTGTTCTGTGCTCGGATTCTGTTTGGCTATAACTCGAAGGGGTGACCATGTGGGCGGCTGCGATTCAACTGTTGTGGGGTGTGTTGCTTTCGATCATCGGGAGCATGGTGGGGAAGATTTTGATTGCCTTGGGCGTTGGGTATGTTCAGTACAAGGGCATTCAGTTCTTGTTTGACAAGCTCGTCACGATCATCGATCAACAGATCGTCATGCTGCCTCCACAGATCCTTCAAATGCTTTCCCTGCTTGGCATTGGGACAGCCTTCAACCTGATTCTTTCCTGTATCACGATCAAGGCGGCGTTGGGCGGTGTGTTCAACGGCTCGTTGGTCAAGATGATTTGGAAAGGCGGCGATTCGCAATAAGGGGCTGACATGCCTGTCTATCTCACTACTGGTCTTCCGGGGAATTACAAGTCGTTTTTCACGCTGGTTACGGTTGAAAAACGTCGCAAAGAGGAGGGTCGTCCGGTCTTCTACCATGGCATCCCTGATGTGAAGCTGGAGGGGTGGACAGAGCTGGAGAAAGGCTCGGACTGGATCAATTGCCCCGATGGGGCAATCATCGTTTTGGACGAGTGCCAGAACACGTTTCCGTCGCTGCCGTTGGGCAAGGAATTGCCGAAGCACTATGCCGAGGTTGCGGTCCATCGGCATCGTGGTTTTGATCTGTACTTGGTCACGCAAGCCCCGTTGCAGTTCGAGGCCAAGATTCGTCGCTTGGTGCAAACGCACTGGCACATGCATCGCCCGTTCGGTATGACGAAGGCGGTGTGTTTCGAGTGGCAGGATGGTGTAGCGGAGAACCCGAAGGATTACTTCGCTCGCAAGAATGCTGTGCGCAAACCGTTCGTGCCGCCGAAGGATTTTTACGGCAAGTATCGTTCGGCCACGATGCACACGGTGAAGCGTTCGATTCCGCTGAAGCTATTCACGATCCCTGCCCTGCTCGTCGTGCTCGCTGTGATTGGTTTCTTCGGGTATCGGCATTTCGCCGCGATGGGTTTTGAACCGACTGCGGAGAAAGGGGCGAAGTCCGCCCAGGACAAGGGTGCTGGTGGGCTGATGCCGGGGACTGCTGCGCCGGAGCGCAAGAAAACGCGGGATGAGTACATCGCGGAACGTCAGCCGCGGATTTTGGGGTTGCCGCACACGGCTCCGGTGTATGACGCGATCACGCAACCGATGCGTGCGCCAGTGGTCGCGGGGTGTGTGGTTGGCAAGGGTCACTGCACTTGTTACACCGATCAGGGGACAGTGCTCGATGTCGAAAAGACTATGTGCGCCTCTATCGCGGCGAAGGGTTACTTCCGTGAGTTCGATACGCGGTCGCCTAGCGATGGTGCCTTCGGCTCGCGTTCGCTTGCGATGTCGCAGACTTCAGCAGACCCTGCAACAGTTTTCCGTCCCAATCCATGATGCGGGCCACGAGTTGGCGGATCGTGCGGCAAACGAATTGCTTGCCGTCGCTGCGTGTCCATACGAAGTGGTTGCCACTGCGGATGAGCTTGCGGATAGGTAGCTTGAGCGTGAGTTGCGACCATGGCGAGAAAGTGATCTTGGCGCGCGTCGATCGACGCTTGCGCGGGAGCGCGAACCACAGAGGTGCGTTGCACAAGCCGCCAATGAGTGAGAGGGTCAGTTGGTTCATGGTTTCCGCCTTTAAGGTCATCGGGCCGCTAGATTCTGAGTCCCGGCGTCTTTGTCTCCGGGAAGCTTGCCGAAGCTGCTTCGGCATCAGTCCGCTGAGTTCGTCGTCCCGCGAACATGCAAGGCCGCTCCCTTCGGAACGTGGAATAAATGGAGGGGACCCGTTTCCGGTTTCATCGGAAATGGGGAGCGGGCCGTTTATGCCGCGAAAGTCCGAAGGGAGTGGACTATGTTCGAAAAAGGGACGGCGGGCTCGGCGGGCTGATGACGCTCGGCTGGCTGACCGGGGACGCCGCGCGGCGAGCGCCACATGTGCGAAGCACACTGATTAGGTTTTTCTCGGGAAGTCCAGAAACCGTAAAGGTGTCTGGTCGCTCGGAGAGCGAAAGCGATAGGGATTGATGTCCGAATGGAGCGAGACCCAGGCTCGACGCTTGCGCGAAAGCCCGGTCCGAAGGAATCGCCCAAGGGGTTAGGGGTTATGAAGACAAGAAAACGGCTGCTGGAAACGATCAGAAAGAGCGTAGGTGTGTTGATCGAGGCAATGCAGGTAGGAGTAGCGGCATGGCTGCTGGCCCTTGCCATAGCTCTCCTGCTGGCCCTACACCCTGCCCCACAGGCTCAGGATGATGTGTTCGTGAATGCTGGCCCACGCGCTCAAGGCCAGCCGTAAGGCGGCATGAGCGCGGGCGCGCGAAGCGCGCCCCTAGACTTGTATCACTGACACTTAAGCAAACGGGACTCGGCAAACGCTGCCGACAGAAAAGAAAAATCCCCGCGAGGACTGCAATCCTCCGGGGACGTGACCACAGCGAGAAACGTTAGGAGCGTTCGCCATGGATGGCTTTACGATAGCTGATGCCTATCAGGAAATCAACCACGATGATCTTGCGTGGTATGACGAGGATTCGGGTGCTTCTGACTCTTATGTTGATGCCGTTGCGCAGCGACTGACGACACCTAATGTCCGTGAAGAGGTGGTGGTGAAATGCGTGACGCTACCGGGTGGCCAGGTCGAGGTGGTCGGGTATCCGGTGAAGGTCTTCCGTGATATCAACGTGATGCCCATGCCGAAAGCTAAGCGTGGCGAATCCCTGAACGAGGATAAGAATCGGGAGCGGGCTGTGCAGCGGGCTCGTAAGCGTGTGCGGCTGCTGTGTAAGCAGATCATGGCTGATCGGTTGCTGACTCTGACGTATCGGGAGAATGTTCAGGATCGAGAGCGCGTCGAGAGCGATTTCAAAGAGTTTTCGCGGCTCATGAACCGATTGGTGAAGCGCACCGGCAAAGACAAGTGGCGCTATGTGGCCGTGCTAGAGCGTCAGGAACGCGGCGCATGGCACATTCACCTAGCTGTGCATGGTCGGCAGGTGTATGACGTTGTGCGTGCGCTGTGGCATCAGGTCGTAGGCGTGGGGATGGGTAATATCGATGTTCAGAACCCCAAGGGCAACCACGCTGGCAAGGTGAAAGAGTGGCCTCGTCACAAGCTCGCGGCCTATATCTCGAAGTACATCGGCAAGGATGCTGAGGATTCAGAGCTGAATGCGAAACGCTATTGGGCTTCGCGTGGGATCGATATCGCGCTGCCCGTGTCGGGCCAGTTCGCATCGCTCGATGATGCCTTGCGCTTCGCGTTCGGTTGGATTTGCGATAATGCCAACCTGCAAGGCATTTCGAGCTATGTGTCTCACGGCCGCGGGTGCTTCTGGCTGGCTACAGCTGATCAGTGGTACGAGAGGCCAATAGATGGCTAGCACTTGTTGCGGTACATCTGATCGCGGATGTTGCGGTGTTGCTGTTTGAGGTAGTCGAGGTATTGTGCACCGTTTGGTTGGCGCATAGACGATTCAACCGATCTTGCTTGGCTAGATAGAGATGCGCATAGGCTGGCGTTGCTGGCTTGCTGCTGTGAAAACTGCTGCTGCGCTTGGGTAATTTGCGCTTGGTATTGGCCGTTTTCTGTCGCGCGTTGTTGCAGGAATCTTTGCTCCTGCTGGATGGTGAGATCACTTTTTCCCACGCTGGATACCGTTCCTCCGCGATCAGTTGTGATGTCTGTGTATCCGGCCGGGCAGTATTGGTCCTGTGTGTAGAGGATGCTTTTTCCGCCTCGGCATTTGGCGGCGTTGGCGGTGGATGCAACGATGATGAGTACGGCAACAAAGACGATCTTGTGCATTTGAGCCCCTTCCGTGTTTTTGGGAGAGGCTACCACAGTGCTTAGAAGGGCCTATGCTGCGTCCAATAAGCTTGGTTGCGTGCGCTGGTGGTGTCGTTTGATGGCTCGCTTGATACTCGATATGTGAGTGCCATATCTGCGGGCCAATGCGGATTTCGTGTGTTTGCCTGTGAACCATAGGCGCATGGCTTCGGCTTCCTCAGCGTCGGTCATGGCGGTTGGCCTCCCCATCCGGACCCCCCGTTTTGCTGCTGCGGCCATGCCTACCCGGGTGCGCTCTCGAATCAGTGCTCGTTCGAATTCTGCGAATGCGCCGACGATCTGGAAGATCATCCGTCCTGCTGGTGAACGTGTATCGATCATCTCCGTCAGGCTTCGGAACTCCGCTCCTGCTGCTTCGATGCGCTCAATGATGATTAGCAGGTCTTTCAGGGATCGCGCGATGCGGTCTAGCTTGTAGACCACAACGGTATCGCCTGGACCGATCTTCGTGAGCATTTCCTCGAGAACTGGGCGCTTGCTCATGCTCCCGCCAGATCGTTTCTCGGAAAAAATAAAACCGACGCCCGCTTCTTGCAGTGCGTCGGTTTGTGCGTGTGTTTCTTGTTCCTGTGTGCTAACCCGTGCGTATCCGACTAACATGTGACTGCTTCATATGTAGTTGTATGAAACAATCTTTTTCGGGCATCCGTGAGCAGTTCACGTACCCCGCTGAGGATGGGGGTGGCGGAAAAACAAAACCGACGTGTGCTTTCGCAAACGTCGGTTCTTAGCTTAACTACGCTCTTGTTGTCTGCCGGTGGTCGAATCCGTCGGCAGCTTTTTGTTATGGCGGAGAGGGTGGGATTCGAACCCACGGTACCGTCGCCGGTACGCCTGATTTCGAGTCAGGTACATTCGACCACTCTGCCACCTCTCCGGTAACTTGGTCGTCGCTGCGTTAGCGGCGAAACCAAGATTATAGGGATATCCATATCCGGAGCGCAAGCCCCTTCTGTAACTATTTTTACGCTTCCGGTTCCAGGCGCGTGATGCCGCCCATGTACGGTTGCAGCGCCTTCGGCACCGTCACCGAACCGTCCGCGTTCTGGTAGTTCTCCAGGATCGCCACCAGCGTGCGGCCCACAGCCAGGCCGGAGCCGTTCAGCGTGTGCACCAGTTCCGGCTTGCCCTGTCCGGCGCGCATACGTGCCTGCATGCGGCGCGCCTGGAAGTCGCCCATGCTCGAACACGAGCTGATTTCGCGGTACGTGTTCTGCGCCGGAATCCACACTTCGATGTCGTAGGTCTTCGTGCTGCCAAAGCCCATGTCGCCCGTGCACAGCACGACGGTGCGGAACGGCAACTCGAGCTTCTTCAGAATCGTCTCGGCGTGACCAGTCATCTGCTCGAGCGCGTCCATCGACTGCTCGGACGGCACCACCTGCACCATCTCGACCTTGTCGAACTGATGCTGGCGGATCATGCCGCGCGTGTCCTTGCCGTACGAGCCCGCTTCCGAACGGAAGCATGGCGTGTGGGCCACGAAGCGCAGCGGCAGTTTTTCCGCGGCAACGATCGCGTCGCGGACCATGTTGGTCAGCGGCACTTCGGCGGTCGGGATCAGGTAGAAGTTCTCGATAGCGTCCTGGCCATCCTCACCGCCGACCTTGCGCGGCACCTTGAACAGGTCGTCCTCGAACTTCGGCAGCTGGCCGGTACCGCGCATCGACGCGGCATTGACGATGTACGGCACGTACATCTCGGTGTAGCCATGTTCAAGCGTGTGCGTGTCCACCATGAGCTGGACCAGCGCGCGATGCATGCGTGCCACGCCACCCCGTAGGAAGGCGAAGCGCGAGCCAGTGACCTTCGTGGCCGTCTCAAAATCCAGGCCGAGACGGGCGCCGACATCCACGTGATCCTTGATCTCGAAATCAAACGTGCGCGGCGTGCCCACGCGGCGGACTTCGACGTTCTCGGTTTCGTCCTTGCCCGTCGGCACGCTTTCGTGCGGCAGGTTTGGGATCGAGAGCATCGCGTCGCTGATCTGGTCCTGGATCTCGGCCAGGCGCTGGGCGGATGCCTTCAGCGTGTCGCCGATACCGGCCACTTCGGCCATCGGGCCCGAGGCGTCTTCGCCCTTGCCCTTGAGCATCCCGATCTGCTTGGAGAGGCTGTTGCGGCGCGCCTGCAGATCCTCGGTCTGGGTCTGCAGTTGCTTGCGTTCGGCCTCAAGGGCCTGGAACAGGGCCACATCGAGTTGAAAACCGCGCGTGGCGAGGCGCTGGGCCACGGCGTCGATGTCTTTGCGGAGCAGCTGGATGTCGAGCATGTTGCTTGGTCATGTGCAGTGCCGGCAACATGCCGGCGAACGGAACATTTTACTGCACTGGCACGACCCGTCGGGAGCAAATCCGGCTGGTTTTTGCCTTCTGCTCGGCACTTTGGGAGTTATCCGGGTCCCTGCTCGCCGCCCCGCTCTCCCCTCGCCCCCTGCTCAGTCCTTGCCGGACTTGCCGCGCTGCTCGCGATGCCAGGCGTCGTCCAGATCGCGCAGATGCCGCAGCTTGTCGCCGATCTTGCCTTCCAGCCCGCGCGGCGTGGGCTGGTACCAGTCCTGGCTGCGCAGATCGTCGGGCAGGTAGTGCTCGCCCGCCGCGTAGGCTTCCGGCTCGTCATGCGCATAGCGATACGCATGGCCGTAGCCAAGCTCCTTCATCAGTTTTGTCGGCGCGTTGCGCAGATGCACGGGCACGGCCCGCGACTTGTCCTTGGCGACAAAGGCACGCGCCGCGTTGTACGCGTTGTAGCCCGCGTTCGACTTTGGCGCCACGGCCAGGTACAGCAGCGCCTGCGCCAATGCCAGCTCGCCTTCCGGCGACCCCAGCCGCTCGTAGGTCTCCGCGGCATCGAGCGTGATCCGTGCCGCGCGCGGATCGGCCAGGCCGATGTCCTCCCACGCCATCCGCACGATCCGGCGCGCCAGGTAACGCGGGTCGGCGCCACCATCGAGCATCCGGCAGAACCAGTACAGCGCGCCATCCGGGTCGGAACCGCGCACGGACTTGTGCAAGGCGCTGATCTGGTCGTAGAACGCGTCGCCACCCTTGTCGAAACGACGCAGGTTTTCCGATAGCGCGCTGCCCAACAGCGCCGTATCCACCGCATCCACACCGGCATTACGAGCCGCGCGCGCCACGATCTCGATATTGTTGAGCAGCTTGCGGCCATCGCCGTCGGCCGAGGCGACGATCAGGCCCATTGCCTCGTCGTCCCAGCGAATGCCACCGAGTTCCTCGCTGGCACGCAGCACCAGCTGCTTGAGTTCGTCTTCGTTCAGGCTCTTGAGCACGTAGACGGCCGCCCGAGACAGCAAGGCGCCATTGACCTCGAACGACGGATTCTCAGTGGTGGCGCCGATAAACGTGAACAGCCCGCTTTCCACGTGCGGCAGGAACGCGTCCTGCTGGCTCTTGTTGAAGCGATGCACCTCGTCGACGAACACCAGCGTGCGCCGGCCATGCGCGCGGAACTGCTCGGCCCGTTCCACCGCCTCGCGAATATCCTTGACTCCCGACAGCACGGCCGACAGCGCGATGAACTCGGCATCGAACGCATTGGCCATCAGCCGGGCCAGCGTGGTCTTGCCCACGCCGGGCGGGCCCCAGAGGATCATCGAATGCGGCTCACCCGACTCGAACGCCACGCGCAGCGGCTTGCCTGGGCCGAGCAGGTGCTGCTGGCCGATGACTTCATCGATATTGCGCGGGCGCAGGCGCTCGGCCAGCGGCATTCGGGAACGGTCGGGGGGGTCGGAGAACAGCGAATCCGCCACGGTACTTGGGCCTCTCAATCTGGTGCGGCCGCCGGAAGCGGCTTGCGAACGCCACAGTGTAGACCATCGGCGCCGCCTGCCGCGGCCCGCCCCACGCCATCCGGGGTGCCGGTATCAGGGTGCGATGACCGACTCCCAAGGCGATCGGATATCGGCCAGGAAGCGTTGCGCGCGTGGATGCTCGGGCTTCTGGAAGAAGCGCTCCGGCGTGGCGCGCTCAAGCACCTCGCCCTGATCCATGAAGATCACGCGGTCCGCCACCTCGCGCGCGAAGCCCATTTCGTGGGTGACGCAGACCATCGTCATGCCGTCGCGCGCGAGCCCCTTCATCACCTGGAGCACCTCGTTGACCATTTCGGGGTCAAGCGCCGACGTCGGTTCGTCGAACAGCATGACCGGTGGCTTCATTGCCAGCGCGCGGGCAATCGCCACGCGCTGCTGCTGGCCGCCGGACAACTGCCCCGGATAGGCCGACGCCTTGTGCGGCAACCCCACCCGTTCCAGCAGGCTCATCGCGAAATCTTTCGCTTCCTGTGTCGACATCCGCTTGAGCCGCACTGGCGCCAGCGTGCAGTTTTCCAGCACGGTCAGGTGTGGAAACAGGTTGAACTGCTGGAAGACAAAGCCGATGCCGCTACGCAGTGCGTTGACGTCCACGTTGCGCGCGTGCACGTCCTGCCCGTTCACGACGATCCGCCCCTTCTGGATGGCCTCGAGCCGGTTCAGCGTGCGGATCAGCGTCGACTTGCCCGAGCCCGACGGCCCGCACACGACGACCACCTCCGCCTTCGCCACCGATTCGTTGATATCGACCAGCGCCTGATAATCGCCGTACCACTTGCTGACATGTTCGATGCTGATCATGGTTACACCTTCACAGCGTTGCGTGCCGCGAGCCGGCGCTCGAGCAGATAGGCGCAACGGGTCAATCCGAAGCACATGACAAAATAGCTCAATGCCAGCAGCAGGTAGACCTGCGCGGCCTGGGTCAGCATCTGCGTGCTGATCTGCCCGGCGATGAACGAGACCTCCGGCAAGCTGATGATGTAGCCGAGCGATGTCTCCTTGATCGTCGACACAAGCTGGTTCACGAGCGACGGCAGCATGTTGCGCAGTGCCTGCGGCAGGATGACCAGCGCCATCGCCTGCGCATACGACAAGCCGAGCGACCGCGCGCTTTCCATCTGCCCGCGCGGCAGCCCCTGGATGCCGGCGCGCACGATCTCCGCCAGATAGGCCCCGTCGAAAACCACCAGCGCAACCAGCATCGTCGCGAACTGCGGCGTGCGATGCCCGGTCACCGAAGGCAGCAGGAAGTACGCCCAGAACACCACCATCAGCAGCGGCGTGCCGCGCACGACGTAGATCAGGACGGTGGCGGGCCAGCGCAGCGTGCGGAACGGGCTCACGCGGCACAGCCCCAGCACGATGCCGACCGGCAACGCCAGCACCAGCCCGGATGCCGCCAGCAGCACGGTCAACGCCAGCCCGCCCAGCGGGCCATTCGGATACTGGCCGATCAGGAAATAAAGTCCGTAGTTCTGCAGAACGTCGAGCATGGCTACATGCTCCGTACCGGAAACCGGTGTTGATACCAGAGCGAGAACAGCGTGATTGTCATCGATATGGTCAGGTACGCCAGCGTCGCGAACGCGAAGGACTCGAAGCCCCGGAAGGTGGCGCTCTCCACCTGCTGCGCCTGGTACATCAACTCGGCCACGCCGATCACCATCGCGATGCTCGAGTTCTTCCAGAGATTCAGGATCTGGTTCACCAGCGGCGGCACCGTGATGCGCAGCGATTGCGGCAACACCACCAGCCGCATCGACGCCAGAAAGCTGAAACCAAGCGCGCGGCTGGCTTCCAGTTGTTCCTTCGGGATGGAGCGAATGCCGCTGCGGATGTCCTCCGCCATATAGGCCGTGGTGTACAGGACCAGCGCGATCAGCGCGCTGACGGCCTCGTAGTTGTGCTCGTACAGCCAGCTCTTGATCGCGAACGGCAGCAGCTGCGGCGCGCCGAAATACCAGAACAGCATATGGGCCAGCAGCGGAACGTTGCGAATCGCCTCGACATAGGTCTGGCCCAATCCCCGCAGGGGCGCCAGCGGCGCAAGCCGCAGCAGGGCGATCACGATCGCCAGCGGCAACGATATGGCAAACGCGATGACCGACAGCTTGAGGGACATCACGAACCCGCTGACCAGCCATTCGTGATACTGCCCCGACAGCAACATCGACAGGTTGAAGGTGGGCATGGAATGTGGCTGTCCGGCGCGATGCCGGACAGCCGGGGGAGGTTTATCGGACCGGGTTGATCAAGCCGGACTCATCCGGCCTGGCCCGGGCCTGGGGTTGGCGCCTCAGTCGATCTTGTCGGTTGATATCTTGAACGCGCGCGGCGGGAACTTCATCTTGGTGTTGGGCCCGAACCACTTGTCGTAGAGCTTTTGCGCGTCGCCATCGGCTTCCATCTTGCTCAGCACCTGGTTGACCTGGTTGCGGAACCCGGTCTCGCCCTTCCTGATGCCCAGCGCGAGGTGCTCGCTCGACAGGTACTGCGGCACCAGCGTGTAGTCCTTGGCCGCGGGGCCGAGCTTCACGAGGTTGCTCACCAGCGACGTCTCGTCATTCACGTACGCCACACCCTTGCCCTGCTCCAGCGCCAGCAGCGCCTGCGGGCTGTTGTCGAACGACACCACGGTGGCATTCTTGATCTTGGCGGCGATGTTGGATTCCATGGTGGAACCCTTGACGGTCAGGATCTTCTTGCCGTCGAGCTGGCCCAGCGTCGTGATGCCGCTCTCCTTGCGCACCATCGCCTTCTGTCCGGTGATGAAGGTCGACAGCGAGAAATCGATCTGCGACTCGCGCTCCTTGTTGTGCGTCAGCGACGCCGCCAGCAGATCCACGTGACCCTGCTGAAGCTCCGGCAGACGGGCCGCCACGGAGATCTGCTTGAGCACCGGCTTCACGCCCAGGCTCTTGGCCACCGCATTGCACATGTCGACGTCGTATCCCACGATCTCGCGGGTGGCCGGATCGACGAAGCTGAACGGCTCGTCCGTGCCAAGTACCCCGCACACCAGTTGGCCCTTGGCCTTGATATCCGCGATTTGGTCGGCACTGGCCGGTGCTGCGCTCAGTGCAAGCGCGGACAGCGTTGCCACGCCGGCGATCTGGCGGAGTTTCCGCCTGAAGTCTGCTTGCATATTCTCTCCTCGGTTGAAGAAGGTCTTGTGGGGTGCAGCAGAAACATAGTCTATTTGTGACGCTTCCGATTCGATCTCGGGGCGAACCCTATCTTTGCCGCGCAGCAGCGGACACTGCGCCGCTTCCCTACAGCTCGCTCCGAATCTGCCGATATTTCCTAATGGCCTGCGTTTCGACGGATGCGGCCCGCATCGCGCCGATGCGGCCGCCGGCCAGGCGGATATCGGCCGACCCTTGGTCGGCCTAGCGAAAATCGGGGATTTGTATGTTGCGTTACCGAATGCTGATGTTCAAGTTGAATCGGCTGGTGGGCAAGAACAGGCTCACGGGCGCGGAAGAGATCTCACTGGCGGGCCAGTTCGCCGAGATGATCACGTCACAGGAAGAGGTGGACCGCATCATCGCGGATCTGGTCGATCACGAGAATCCGCAGGTACGTCGTATTGGCCTGGCCGCGATCCGTCGTTCGCACCGCTTTGGCGGCCAGACGCTGATGCAGGCACTCTTGCGCAGGCTGGCCGACGTGGAGGGCTGGCTGCGCCACGATGCTGTCTGGATCGCGCAGGAAGGCCAGCTCGATAGCGCCGAACTGCGGGCAGCGCTGCGGCGGGTGGCTGGCAATGTCCGGCTGCCGCAGGATGCGGTGCGGGCGCGCGACAATCCTGCTGACGGCCCGCTCCATGCCGCCGTCCGTGCGCGGCATGTGCTTGACGCACTGATCAAGAAGTCGGCTGCGGCGCACAATGCCGCGCTGGCGGCGGGTGGCGCACTGGCAGGCGCCAACGATGGCAAGCCCTACGCACAAGGCTCGATTGGCCAGATCCACTCCGCCCATCGGCAATTGCAGCGCAAGATGGCGGCGCGCAAGTTGCGCAGCAGCACGAAGCTGAAGTTCCGCAAGGTAGAGCCGCGATACGCGGAAAACGACAACCGGCGCTTTCTGCTCTGAACTTCGCCTGGCTCGCGGCGGCGCAGCCGATGCTGCGTCGCCGCATTATGTGCGATGGCAATCTGATCTGAATTCTTTCGATAGACGGGATCGGGACGGCCAGTGCGGCCTACCATGACGGACACCCGGCGCTGGTGCCGGCCTCAGGAGGAAACCGTAGCCATGGCCATCACGACCCGCATCCGCAAGAAAAAGCAGTACCGCAAAGCCGTGTTGAAGTTGCGCGCGGCGATCAAGCGCGGCGACGCGGAGGCGATCCGCATCCGCCGCGAACAACTGCAGGCCATGCCCAAGCCACGTCTGCGCTACGCGCGTGAGGCACAGGCCTAGCGTCAAAGGCTGGCGGGGCGTCGCCGGGTCAGCCCTTGGCGCGCTCGGTCAGCTTTTTCATGGCATCGGCAGGCAGCGGACCGTGGCAGCTACGCTCGCCGCCGGCCTCTCCCACCACGAGCCAGACCTTGTCCGGCGTGTCGGCGGGATGCAGCAGCCATGCTGGACCCCGCGCCGTATTGCTGGCCGGCAGGTCTTCCAGGGTGCCGTTGTGAGGCGATTGCAGCATCGTCGCGCAATCGGTCTGCGGAATACGCGTGGCCTTGAGGAAGTCCGGATTACCGAGCACTTCGGGCAGCGCCGTATCGGAGCCGCGCAGGAACGCATCGACGTCGAAACGGCTTGCCTGCGAGCTTGCGCAGGCGGACAGCACCAGCACCGCGGCCAGCGTGGCGCCCGGCACGACCAGGCGACGCAACGAAAGGAATGCTTGGGCGTGTGTCATGGCGCTCCTCACTGCTTCATCACATCGGCGCCCTTGGGCACCGTGAAGCGGAATGCATCTGCGGGCAGCGACGGATTCTTCTGGATCGCCGAGAAAGTCAGGATGGTCGTGTTGCCGAAGGCGTCACGCAACTCCATCGCCTCGAGATTGCCGCCCTTGAAACCGATGCCGATCCGCTCGAACTGCGTGTCCTTTTCCTTCGGCGTCAGTTCCAGCCATTCCACGCCATCGCGCGTGGCCCCATTCTTCACGTCGAAGTTCTTCGACAGGTCATTGCTGCCGAACAGGATGGCCGCCGGGCTCGACCCGAGCGCGCCATCGAGCTTGCGCTCGGTCACCTGGTTCAGGTCCTTGTCGTAGATGTAGAGGACCTGGCCGTCGGCCTGCAGCAGTTGCTCGTATGGCTTGGTATAGCGCCACGCGAACTTGCCGGGGCGCGAGAACACGAACGTCCCGCTCGACGTGCTGGCTACCTTGAGATCGGCGCCCTTCCCCTTCATCTGCTGCTGCGTGAATTCGCCGCGAGCCGTCTTCACGCTGGTCACGAAGGTCTGCAACTGGTCGGTTGCCGCCGCCTGCGCGACTGGCGCAGCCGCCAGCAGTGCCAGAGCGGCGCCTAGGGAAACCAGGGGAGCAAGAATGCGATATCGCATGTATCCGATTCCTTTCTTGAGTGGCTGATGCCCGGCGCTGGCCGGGATGTCGGGTTAGAGCCGGAGTCGGCGCCCTGAATTCCGCAGCGGCTTGTGAGCGGCGTAACGGTATATTAACCGTCACTTGCGAGGGGCCCGAAGCCGTGTGAAACGCGCTATGGCGCGTTTCATCCTCCTCACGCCTTAGACGCGCTGTCAAAATGATTCTGGCGTCGTTGCGCGGCCTTGCCGTACCACTTGTACTGTCTGCGGCCGCGCGTCTAGCCAGAACCGCTTCGCTTCATCTTGATAGCGCCTCTTACTCGTCGTGCGCGCCCGCGCCGGCCGGCACGAGGATGTCGCGGTTGCCGTTGCCCGACATGGCCGAGACCAGTCCGGCCTTTTCCATGTCCTCGAGCAAGCGCGCCGCGCGGTTGTAGCCGATGCGCAGATGGCGCTGCACCAGCGAGATCGATGCGCGGCGATTCTTGATCACCACCTCCACGGCCTGATCGTAGAGCGGATCGGCCTCAGCGCCACCACCGCCAATCCCGGCACCGCCGCCCAGGCTATCGCCCGCGCCATCGCCGTCAACCAGACCGCCTTCGAGAATGCCCTCGATGTAGTTGGCTTCGCCGCTTTCCTTGAGCTTTTCGACCACGCGATGCACTTCCTCATCGGATACGAACGCCCCGTGGACACGCACCGGCAAGCCGGTGCCCGGCGCGAGGTAAAGCATGTCGCCCATGCCGAGCAGTGCTTCGGCGCCCTGCTGATCCAGGATCGTGCGCGAGTCGATCTTGCTGCTCACCTGGAATGCGATGCGCGTCGGCACGTTGGCCTTGATCAGGCCGGTAATCACGTCCACTGACGGCCGCTGCGTGGCCAGCACCAGGTGCAGGCCAGCCGCGCGCGCCTTCTGGGCGATCCGGGCGATCAGTTCCTCGACCTTCTTGCCGACCACCATCATCAGGTCGGCCAGTTCGTCGATCACGATCACGATCGTCGGCAGCCTGTCGAGCGGCTCCGGCGCGTCCGGCGTCAGGCTGAACGGGTTCGGAATCTTCTCTTCCCTGGCGGCGGCTTCGTCGATCTTCTTGTTGTAGCCGGCCAGATTGCGCACGCCGAGCTTGCTCATGAGCTTGTAGCGGCGCTCCATCTCGCCGACGGCCCAGTTCAGCGCGTTGCCGGCCTGGCGCATATCGGTGACCACCGGGCAGAGCAGATGCGGAATGCCTTCGTAGACACTCATTTCGAGCATCTTCGGGTCGATCAGGATCAGGCGGACCTGATCCGCCTTGGCCTTGTAGAGCAGCGACAGGATCATCGCGTTGATACCCACCGACTTGCCCGAGCCCGTGGTACCCGCCACCATGCAGTGCGGCATCCTGGCCAGATCGGCCACCATCGGCTTGCCGGCGATGTCCTTGCCAAGCGCCATGGTCAGGTGCGACACGCTCTCGTTGTAGACCTGTGAGCCCAGGATCTCCGACAGGCGCACGGTCTGGCGCTTCGGGTTCGGAAGCTCCAGACCCATGTAGTTCTTGCCCGGAATCGTCTCGACCACCCGGATCGACACCAGCGACAGGCTACGCGCCAGATCGCGGGCCAGATTGACCACCTGGCTGCCCTTGACGCCGGTGGCCGGCTCGATTTCGTAGCGCGTGATGACCGGGCCCGGATAGGCGGCCACGACCTTGACCTCCACGCCGAAGTCCTTGAGCTTCTTTTCAATCAGGCGCGAGGTGTATTCGAGCGTTTCGGCGCTGACCGTTTCCTGATGCACAGGCATCGGGTCGAGCAGCGACAGCGGCGGCAGGTCCGAATCCTGGATATCGGCGAACAGCGGTTGTTGCTTCTCGCGCTCGACACGCTCGTGCTTGGGCACCGCCTGCGGGCGCACGATCTGGATCGGCGGCGCCTCTTCCTGCCGGACGCGCTGCACTTCCACGGTCTCGGTACGCTCCACCTTGGCAGCAGCGCCGATAATGCGGTCCTGCTTGTTCTCGCGGCGAGCCTTGATGCCCATGAACAGGGTTTCGACGAAGGCGCCGACGTGCTCGGCCACCGAAAGCCACGAGAAATGGAAGAACAGGGACAGGCCGATCGCGAACAGCAGCAGCAGCAGCAGCGTGGCGCCTGAGAAGCCGAGCGCAAGCTGCAGCCAGCCGCCCAGCAGGTCACCGAGCACGCCACCGGGCGCGCGCGGCAGGGCCGAGCGCAGCGGATACATGCGGATGGCCTCCAGGCCCATGCTGGACACCAGCGTCAGCCCGAAGCCAATCCAGCTGATGACCGTGCTGTGCTGCGGCTCCTGCACGCGCTCGGGTAGTTCGGCGGTCAGCTCGCGCCAGCCACGCCAGCAGCGGCGGATCAGCAACACGCTCCACCAGTAGGCCGAGAATCCGAAGATGAAGAACAGGACGTCGGCCACCCAGGCGCCCACACGGCCGCCAAGGTTATGGATGTCGGCCACCTGGCTCGCATGAGACCAGCCGGGATCGGCCTTGCTGTAGCTGGCCAGCACGCAGAGAAAGCCAAGCGTGACGGCCAGCAGCAGGAACCAGCGCACCTCGCCCAGCAGCTTGCCGATACGCGATGGAAGTGCCGACGGGTCGGTCCGGGTAGTCGTGGTAGCGCGCGCCATGCGTCAGGGTCGGTTCGAGAGTACGAAGTGAACGATGGCGGCCATTTTAACCTTGGCCGGGCTATCGCCCTCATTGGAATTTGCAACAGTCGGCAAAACGCCATGCCACTTATAATGGCGGTTTCGAGTGACACCGGCGCAACCACCGTGCCGGTGCACGCGCTGCCTACAGGAACGCATCATGTCCGCAAAACACGCAAAAGTGCTGATTCTCGGGTCTGGTCCGGCCGGCTACACCGCCGCCGTCTACGCTGCCCGCGCCAACCTGAACCCGGTGCTGATCACCGGCCTGGCCCAGGGCGGCCAGCTCATGACCACGACCGACGTGGAAAACTGGCCCGCCGATCCTAACGGCGTGCAGGGCCCGGACTTGATGCAGCGCTTCCTGGCGCACGCCGAACGCTTCAACACGGAAATCATCTTCGATCACATCCATACGGCCAAGCTGACGGAAAAGCCGATCCGCCTGATCGGCGATTCGGGCGAGTACACCTGCGACGCCCTGATCATCGCCACCGGCGCGTCCGCCCAGTACCTGGGCCTGCCGTCGGAAGAAGCCTTCATGGGCCGCGGCGTCTCGGCCTGCGCCACCTGCGACGGTTTCTTCTACAAGAACCAGGAAGTTGCCGTGATCGGTGGCGGCAACACCGCCGTGGAAGAAGCGCTCTATCTGTCCCATATCGCCAGCAAGGTCACGCTGATCCACCGCCGCGACAAGTTCCGCGCCGAGCCGATCCTGGTGGACCGCCTGATGCAGCGCGTGGAAGAAGGCCGGATCGCCCTGCGCTACGACAGCACGCTGGACGAAGTGCTGGGCGATGAGTCGGGCGTGACCGGCCTGCGCATCCGCGACACCAAGGACGCCGCCAAGACCGAGGATCTGAAGCTCGCCGGCGTGTTCGTGGCCATCGGCCACAAGCCGAACACCGACCTGTTCGAAGGCCAGCTCGAGATGAAGAACGGCTACATCGTGACCAAGAGCGGCCTGTCGGGCGACGCCACGGCCACCAATATCCCGGGCGTGTTCGCCGCCGGCGACGTGCAGGACCACGTCTACCGCCAGGCCATTACCAGCGCCGGCACGGGCTGCATGGCCGCGCTCGACGCGCAACGCTACGTGGAAGCGCTGAAGTAATCGCTCCCGGGTACCAGGCACTAGCGTCACCGAGTCGGGCCGGTTTTTACCGGCCCGATTCCTTATTGGATTCCTTATAATCGACGCCGAGCCCCCTGCCCCCTTAGAGAATCGCTCCATGTCGCACGGCGCCAAACCCACATCCAAGCCCCCCCAACGCATGGGCCTGCACGATCTGGCCACGGTCCGCGACGGCCTCAAGGCCGACGCCGAGCGCCGCGAAGCCGAACGGCAAGCCGCCGAGGCCGCCGCCAGGCGCGCCGAGGAAGAAGCCAACGTGTTCCGCACCAGCGTCGGGCAGGTCAGCAACCTGCGCGACCGCAACCGCGTCGAGCATCCCGTGAAGAAGCCGAACCCGGAGCCGGTGCAAACCCGTCTCAACGACAAGGCCGTGCTCGAGGCATCGCTGTCCGATGAATTCGATGTCGAGAACCTGCTCGATATCGACGAGACGATGTCGTTCCGGCGCCCCGGCATCGGCGAGGACGTCATCAAGAAGCTGCGCCGCGGCGAATGGGTGCCCCAGGACAAGGTCGACCTGCACGGCCTGCGCTCCGACGAGGCCCGGGAGGCGCTGGCCAACTTCCTGCGCCGATCGGTGCGCAACGGCGTGCGATGCGTGCGCGTGATTCACGGCAAAGGCATTGGGTCGCCGGACAAGCTGCCGGTGCTCAAGGGCAAGGTACGTAGCTGGCTGGTCCAGAAGGAAGAAGTGATCGCCTTCGTCCAGGCACGTGAATCGCAGGGCGGCGCCGGCGCGCTGATGGTCCTGCTACGCCAGCCCAAGACCTGAGAACCGGATGCAATATCACCTGCCGTTCGATTTGCTGATGGGGCGACTGCCCCTGATCCTGCACGTGATGGAAGTGATCGGCGTGCTGGCGTTCGCCGTCTCCGGCGTGGTCGATGCCCGCAAGCAGCGGCTCGATGTGGTCGGCACCTTCGTCGTCGCGTTCGCCACGGCATTTGGCGGCGGCACCTTGCGCGACGTGTTGCTCGACCGCCGGCCCTTCTACTGGGTGGACCACGAGTACTACGTCCTGCTGATCTTCGTGATGTCGTTGGGCGCGTCGTTCGTCCTGCGCGTGGCTAGCCGGGTGGCGTCGGACCGCACCATGCTGGTGGCCGACGCGATCGGGCTCGGATTGTTCTCGGTCACTGGCACCTCGCTGGCGCTGGTAGCGCAGATGACGCCGACCGTAGCGGTGATGATGGGCATCATCTCGGCGGTGTTCGGCGGCGTGGTGCGTGACGTGCTCTGCAACGAGGTGCCGATGATCCTGCGCGACCGCTCGCCGTATGCCACCTGTTCGTTCGTCGGCTGCTGGATCTACGTGGGGCTGACCTGGCTGCGTGCCGACCAGGAGGTGGCGCTGCTGGCCGGGGCGCTGGTCACGATGGGAATGCGGCTGGTGTCGGTGCAGTTTGGCTGGAAGCTGCCAAGCTAGCGCAAGCTCGTAGCGCGACCCAAAACAAAAGGCCGGCATCTGCCGGCCTTTTTGCCATCTCAATCTCGATCAGACTGCCGCTTCGTCCTGCTCGCCGGTACGAATGCGGATCACGCGTTCGATCTCGGTCACGAAGATCTTGCCGTCACCGATCTTGCCGGTGTGGGCGGCCTTGACGATGGCGTCGAGCACCGTGTCGAGCTGGTTCTCAGCCACGACCACTTCGATCTTGATCTTCGGGAGGAAGTCGACCACGTACTCGGCTCCGCGATAGAGCTCGGTGTGGCCCTTCTGACGGCCAAAACCCTTGACTTCGGTCACCGTCAACCCCGTCACGCCGACGTCGGCCATTGCCTCACGCACTTCGTCGAGCTTGAACGGTTTGATGATGGCGGTAATCTGCTTCATGGCTGGCCTCTGTCTCTAAATATGTCGGAAGATGAAGGATTCTAGCCCGAAACACCACATGACGATTGCGATCAGACCCACATTGCCCGCGATCGCACCCGATTTCTCCCGATTCAATCCGGGATCCGCGCCAGATCCCGCATCCACACCACCGACTCGCCATCGCTCGGCGCGCGCCAGTCGCCGCGCGGGGAGAGCGAGCCGCCCGAGCCGACCTTGGGCGCGTTCGGAATACAGGAGCGCTTGAACTGGCTGGTGCGGAAGAAGCGGTCGACAAAGATACCGAGGACGCGCTTGATTTCGGGCAGTTGATAGACGTTGCGGGCCACATGAGGCCCGTTCGGCCACGTTCCGCGCGCCGCGTCACCCCAGGCATGAAGCGCCAGGAATGCCACCTTCGACGGCGTGAACCCGAAGCGCAGCGTGTAATACAGGTTGAAATCCTGCAACTCGTACGGCCCGATAATCTGCTCGGTCTTCTGCTCGGGTGCCTTGTCCTGCCCGGCGGCGGTTGACCCGCTGGGCACCAGTTCCGGGCTGATGTCGGTGGCCAGCACCGCCAGCAGCACATCCTGGCCGCCCTCGGCCACCTGCCCGGTCTCGGCCACCCAGCGCACCAGGTGGCTGATCAGCGTCTTGGGCACACTGGCGTTCACGTTGTAGTGCGACATGTGGTCGCCCACGCCGTAGGTACACCAGCCCAGCGCCAGCTCGCTGAGATCGCCGGTGCCGATCACGATCGCATGGTTGTGATTCGCCAGCCGGAACAGATGGTTGGTGCGTTCACCGGCCTGCACGTTCTCGAACGTGACGTCGTAGACTGGTTCGCCGCGCGAATACGGATGATCCAGATCCGCGAGCATTGCCAGGCAACTTGGCCGGATATCGATCTCGCGCGCCGTGCAGCCCACCAGTTTCATCAATTCGCGCGCCTGCTGCAGCGTGCGGTCGCTCGTGGCAAAGCCCGGCATCGTATAGGCCAGGATGTTCGAGCGGGGCAGGCCGAGCCGGTCCATCGCCTTGGCGCACACCAGCAGGGCATGCGTGGAATCGAGCCCGCCCGAGACGCCGATCACCACCTTCGATATCTTGCTCGACGACAGCCGCTGCACCAGCGCCTGCACCTGGATGTTGTAGACCTCCATGCAGCGCTCGTCGCGCTGGCGCGGGTCCGACGGCACATACGGGAAGCGCGCCACCTTGCGCTGCAGCGGCATGGCCTGCGTGGACGGCACGTCGATGTGGAACGACACAGTGTCGAAGCGTTCCACTTCTTCGCGGTGGCGGCGCACGGACTGGCCAAACGACGTCTGGTGCATCCGCTCGCGCGACAACCGCTCGAGGTCGACATCGGCGAACAGCAGGTGAGAGCTGTCGGCAAACCGCTCCGATTCGCCCAGCAGTTCACCGTTTTCATAGATCAGCGCCTGGCCATCCCAGGCCAGATCGGTCGTCGATTCGCCCTTGCCGGCGGACGTGTACAGGTACGCGGCCAGGCAGCGTGCCGACTGCTGCGACACGAGCTGATGGCGATACCCCGACTTGCCAATCACGATATTCGATGCCGACAGGTTCACGAGCACGGTGGCGCCGGCCAGCGCGGCAAACGACGACGGGGGAATCGGCACCCAGACGTCCTCGCAGATCTCCGCATGGAAGCGGAAGAAAGGAATGCTCTCGATCTCGAACAGCAGATCGGCGCCGAACGGCACCTCCGTGCCAAGCAGCGAGACCAGCGGCGTGGCCGCGCAGTCAGCGGAGCTGAACTGGCGTGCCTCATAGAATTCCCAGTAGTTGGGCAGATAGGTCTTGGGCACCACGCCCTGAATCTTGCCGCCCGCCACAACCACCGCGCAGTTGAACAGCTGGTGCTCCACCAGTACCGGCAGGCCGACGATCAGCGCCGCGTTGATCCCGGCCGACGCCTCCACGATCCGTTGCAGCGCCAGTTCGCATTCGCGCAGCAGCGCCCGCTGGTGAAACAGGTCATCGCACGTGTAAGCCGACAGGCCCAGTTCCGGAAACGCCACCAACACGGCGCCGCCGTCAGCCGCCTGGCGCGCCAGCAGGATCGTCTGCTCGGCATTGAAGGCCGGATCGGCCACGCGGCACTCGGGCACGCCCACGGCCACGCGCGCGAAGCCGTGGGAATAGAGGTTGAAGAACGGGTGAGTCATGGATGGCCCAGGATTGGGGGGCTGAGGATGCCTGCATTCTACGACGCACACGCGGCGCGTGCTGCCCCGCATCCTGCGCCGCAGCATCGTTTCCGGTAGACTCGACCAGCATCTGGCCGTGGACAACCTGCCCTCCCCCGCCCTCCCCAGTATTCATGAGCGAATCGCGCCTCAGCCCCAACTACCGCACGGAAATCGTGCAGGACCTTGCCGACATCGACGCCAACGACTGGGATGCGCTGCTCGCCGCGCAGGCCGAGCCCACGCCGTTCCTGCGCCACGCGTTCCTGCAAGCGCTGCATGCCAGCGGCAGCGCCACGGACGATACCGGGTGGTCGCCGCGCTTCCTGGCGCTGTGGGTGCCCGACGGCAAGGAGCCGGGCCGGGACCGGCTGGCCGCAGCAATGCCGCTCTACGCCAAATCCCATTCCTACGGCGAGTACGTATTCGACTGGGCCTGGGCCGATGCCTACCGCCAGCACGGCATCCCCTACTACCCGAAATGGCTGGCCGCGATTCCGTTCACACCGGTGCGTGGCGCGCGGCTGCTGGCCGAGGATGAACTGTCGCGCCGGGTGCTGCTGCGCTTCGCGCTGGCGCTGGCCCAGGAGAGCGAGCTCTCGTCGCTCCACGTGCTGTTTCCGTCGGACCATGAAGCCGACCTGATGGACGAGGCCGGGATGATGATGCGCCACGGCGTGCAGTTCCACTGGACCAATCCGGGCTACGAGAACTTTGACGCGTTCCTGGCCACGCTATCGCAGAAGAAGCGCAAGAACATCCGCGCCGAGCGCCGTCGCGTGACGGAGGCCGGCATCACGTTCCGCCATCTGCGCGGGGCCGACATCGACGACGATGCGTGGAAGCTGTTCAACCGCTGCTATCGCCAGACCTACCGCGATCACCACTCCACGCCCTACCTGAACCTCGATTTCTTCCGCCGCATCGGCGCGGCGATGCCCGAGCACCTGCTGCTGGTGATCGCCGAGCGCGAAGGCCGCGACATCGCCAGTTCACTGCTGGTCTACGATGCCGATCCGGCGGTCAGCACGCTGTACGGCCGCTACTGGGGCGCGCTGGAACACCATCCCTGCCTGCATTTCGAGACTGCCTACTACCAGCCACTGGAGTTCTGCATCCGCGAAGGCATCGGCACGTTCGAAGGCGGCGCGCAGGGCGAACACAAGATGGCGCGCGGCTTCCTGCCAGTGGCCACGCGCTCCGCGCACTGGCTGGCGCACCCGTCGTTCGCCGACGCAGTCGAGCGCTTCCTGGAGCGGGAGCGTCAGGGGATCGATGCCTATATGGACGAGTTGAACGAGCGGAATCCGTTCGCGGGCGCGCGCGAGTAGCGCGCGTAGCGAGTCATCCCCCGGCAACAAAAAAACCCGCCAGATGGCGGGTTTTTCGATAACGCGGCAGACAGCGAATTACTTCTTGAAGTTCGCCACGCCGTCGCTGATTTCCTTGTGGGCTTCTTCGATGCCAGCCCAGCCTTCCACCTTGACCCACTTGCCGGCTTCGAGTGCCTTGTAGTTCTCGAAGAAGTGCTTGATCTGGTCGAGCGTATTTTGCGGCACATCCGACAGGCCCTTCATGTGGGCGGTAGCCGGGCACAGCTTGTCCATGGGGATGGCCACGAGCTTGGCGTCCACGCCCGACTCGTCGGTCATCTTCAGCATGCCCAGTGCACGGCAGCGCACAACGGCGCCGGCCAGGATCGGGAACGGGGTGATGACCAGCACATCCACCGGGTCGCCGTCGCCCGACAGCGTTTGCGGGATGAAGCCGTAGTTGGCCGGGTAGCGCATGCCGGTGCCGATGAAGCGGTCCACGAACAGCAGGCCGGTCTCCTTGTCGGCCTCGTACTTCACGGGATCGCTCTGGGCCGAGATCTCGATGATGACGTTGAAATCGTTGGGAAGGTCCTTGCCCGGGGAGACGAGGTTGAAGCTCATGAGAGTTCTCCGAATGCCTGTGTGTTGGGATGGCCGGCATTATAGCGGTTTGCTTCTTACCTCTGGCTGACATCCGGGTGCCTTGCACGCCCCGCGCGGTGCGCGATAATGCGGCATTCCCGAATTCAGCAATGGCTCCATAAAGGAGCCCCTGGAGACCCCGCATGCACGCCCAGCATTTTGTCGCCAACCGCCTGATCGCCCCGGACTCCGGCCTGCGCATCAAGGTGTTCGACCCGTCCAGCGGCCAACCCTTCGCCGAGATTGCCCGCGGTAACGCCACGGACGTCAACGTGGCCGTCCACGCGGCCCGCCGGGCGTTCGACGGCGCCTGGGGCGCGATGTCCCCTGCCGACCGCGTGCGTCTGCTGAACCGCGTGGCGCTCACCTTGATCGAGCATGAGGATGAACTGGCCGCGCTGGAAGCACGCGACACCGGCAAGCCGCTGCGCCAGGCCCGTGCCGACGCACGGGCGGTGGCACGCTACTTCGAGTTCTACGCGGGCGCGGCAGACAAGCTGCATGGTCAGACGATCCCCTATCAGGCCGGCTATACCGTCCTGACCGTGCGCGAGCCGCATGGCGTAACCGGCCACATCATCCCGTGGAACTACCCGCTGCAGATCTTCGGCCGCAGCGTAGGCGCGGCGCTGGCCGCCGGCAACGCGTGCGTGGTCAAGCCGGCCGAGGATGCCTGCCTGTCGCTGCTGCGCGTGGCCGAACTGGCCGCCGAGGCCGGCCTGCCCGAAGGCGCCCTGAACATCGTCACCGGTTACGGCCACGAGGCGGGCGCGGCACTGGCCCGCCACCCCGACATCAACCATATTTCGTTTACGGGATCGCCCGAAACCGGCAAGCTCGTATCCCAGCTCGCGGCCGAAAACCACGTGCCGGTGACGCTGGAACTCGGCGGCAAGTCGCCGCAAATCGTCTTTGCCGATGCCGACCTCGACGCGCTGCTGCCCGTGGTGGTCAACGGCATCGTGCAGAATGCGGGCCAGACCTGCTCGGCGGGCAGCCGCCTGCTGGTGGAACGGCCGGTCTACGAAGAGTTGCTCGACCGCGTCGCCAGCGTCTTCGAATCGCTGCGCGTGGGCCCCTCGGAACTCGATCTCGAATGCGGCCCGCTGATCAGCCGCAAGCAGCAGCAGCGTGTCTGGGACTTCGTCTCCGACGCGCAGCACGCCGGCATCTCCGTGATGGCGCAGGGCCAGATCGTGGCGGAGGCGCCTGAGTCCGGCTACTACCAGGTGCCGATGCTGTTCCGCGACGTGCCGGCCACGCACCGGCTGGCGCAGGAGGAAGTCTTCGGCCCGCTGCTGGCGGCCATGCCGTTCGATACCGAGGACGAGGCCCTGCAACTGGCCAACGGCACCGCGTACGGCCTCGTGGCCGGGGTCTGGACGCGCGACGGCGGGCGGCAGTTGCGCCTGGCGCGCAAGCTGCGCGCGGGCCAGGTATTCATCAACAACTATGGCGCCGGCGGCGGCGTCGAGCTGCCGTTCGGCGGCACCGGCCAGTCAGGCTACGGCCGCGAGAAGGGCTTCGAGGCCCTGTACGGATTCACCACTCTGAAAACCATTGCCATTCAACATGGGTAACATCAATTTCCTGTCGGTCGCGTTCGCCATCTTCTTTTTCTGGATGGCCTGGCACGTGAGAAACAAGCGCGCCACGAACCCGTCCGGCATGCCGCGCCTGCAAGTCTTCAAACGCAAATGGGGCGAGTCGCTGGGGGATCGCATCCACTGGTGCCTTTACGTCGCCCTGCCCTTCCTGCTGGCCATCATGATGGTCGGCAATGCATTGCGGGGTAAAGGCCCCTTCCACTGAGCATCCATAGCTGGACGGTTACCAGGCGCGGCATGCACCGCGTCCGGACCACAATCACAGGAGACAAACGATGGCCAGACTGTCTGGAAAGGTAGCGGTAGTCACGGGTGGTGGTTCGGGCTTTGGCGAGGGCATCGCGCACACGTTCGCGCGCGAAGGCGCCAGCGTGATGGTGGCCGACCTGAACCTGGAAGCCGCCGAGCGTGTAGCGGCGGCCATCCGCGAGGCAGGAGGCCAGGCGCGCGCGGTGCGTGCCGACGTGTCGCAGGGCGATGACGTGGCCGCGATGCGCGATGCGACGCTGGCCGCGTTCGGCGACGTCCACTGCGTGGTCAACAACGCCGGCACAACCCATCGCAACAAGCCGATCCTGGAAGTCGCCGAAGCCGAGTTCGATCGCGTCTACGCGGTCAACGTCAAGAGCATCTACTGGTCCGCGCATCACTTCATCCCGCATTTCCGCAAGCGCGGCGGCGGCAATTTCGTCAACGTGGCCTCCACCGCCGGCATTCGCCCCCGCCCCGGGCTGGTCTGGTACAACGGCAGCAAGGGCGCCGTCATCGTCGCCAGCAAGGCCATGGCCGCCGAACTTGGCCCCGACAATATCCGCGTCAACTGCGTCAACCCCGTCATTGGCGCCACCGGCCTGCTCGAACAGTTCATGGGCCTGCCTGACACCCCCGAGAACCGCGCGAAGTTCCTGGCCACGATCCCGATGGGTCGCATGTCCACACCGCAGGATGTGGCCAACGCCTGCCTGTACCTGGCATCAGACGAAGCCGCGTTCATCACCGGCACCTGCATCGAAGTCGATGGAGGACGCTGCGTCTGATCCACACCCCCGATTCACATCCGATGTGAATCCGAGTCGCCCCAGATTCGTTTTTCCAACCCAGCGGTAACGTCGTATCCCAAAGCAAAACCCGAAAGAGGAGACAGCAATGACAACGACCGCAGTCAGTTCCGGCGCGCAAGACGCCGGCTTCGAGGACGCCACCTACCGCAAGGTGAGCTGGCGCCTGGTGCCCTTCCTGTTGCTCTGTTACGTGGTGGCCTATCTGGACCGCGTCAACGTGGGCTTCGCGAAGCTGCAGATGCTCAACGACCTCCAGTTCAGCGAGACGATCTACGGCCTCGGCGCGGGCATCTTCTTCATCGGCTACTTCATCTTCGAAGTGCCGAGCAATGTGATCCTGCACAAGGTGGGTGCGCGCATCTGGATCGCGCGGATCATGATCACCTGGGGCCTGATCTCGGCGGCGATGATGTTCGTCACCACGCCAATGATGTTCTACGTGCTGCGCTTTCTGCTTGGCGTGGCGGAAGCGGGCTTCTTCCCCGGCATCATCCTGTACCTGACCTACTGGTACCCGGCCAGCCGGCGCGGACGCACGACCACGTACTTCATGACGGCCATCGCGCTGTCCGGCGTGATCGGTGGCCCGCTGTCCGGGTGGCTGATGCAATCGTTCGACGGCCACAACGGCTGGTCGGGATGGCAATGGATGTTCCTGGTCGAAGGCATCCCGTCGATCCTGGTGGGCCTGTGGGTGCTGGCGTATCTCGACGACCGCATCACCCACGCCAAGTGGCTGACCGATGACGAGAAGGCGCTGCTCCAGCGGAATATCGCCAACGAGGACCAGCACAAGGAAGACCCGCCCGTGGCCCAGGTGCTGTCGAGCCCGCGCGTGTGGCTGATGAGCGCGATCTACTTCAGCTTCGTGATGGGCCTGTATGGCGTGAGCTTCTGGCTGCCGACGATCATCAAGCAGACCGGCGTGAAGGGCGCGCTCGACGTGGGACTGCTTACCGCAATCCCCTACGGGTGCGCGGTGATCGGGATGATCCTGTTCGCGCGCAGCGCCGACCGTCGCGGCGAGCGGCGCTGGCATA
The DNA here is from genome assembly GCF_000812445.1 of Cupriavidus sp. SHE. NCBI lineage: Bacteria > Pseudomonadati > Pseudomonadota > Betaproteobacteria > Burkholderiales > Burkholderiaceae > Cupriavidus > Cupriavidus sp. SHE. The sequence continues at coordinate 32,968 of NZ_JWMB01000031.1, forward strand.
TCGCGATTCCGGCGCTGGCCGGCGCGGTGGGTCTGGTGCTGTCGGTGCAATGGCACAGCGATACGACCATGGCGATGGTGGCCCTGACAATCGCCACGATCGGCATCCTGACCACGCTGCCACTGTTCTGGAGCCTGCCGACGTCCTTCCTGGCCGGAACCGGCGCCGCCGCGGGCATCGCGCTGATCAACTCCCTTGGAAATCTGGCTGGCTTCCTGAGTCCCTACGCGGTGGGCTGGCTCAAGGACATGACGCAAAGTACCGACTCAGGCATGTACCTGCTGGCGGTCTGCATGGTGGTAGGCGCTGCGCTGACGCTGTCGGTGCCGGCGCGGATGGTGAATCAGAAGAAGGATTGAGGGATCGAAGGTTTGGGTTGAAGCGCCGCTCTCCCGTAGAACGGGAGAGCGGCGCCGGCCGAAGCGAACGGCTTAGGACTCGCCCAGCATCTGCGCCACCGACCCGGCCGCTCCAGCGGCCTTCTCGCCGATCAGCTGCCGCAGCGTGCGCAGCAATTCATCCTCGTTGAACGGCTTGCCCAGGTACACGTTCACGCCAATCTCCGCAGCATAGCGACGGTGCTTCTCCGCAGTGCGCGACGTGATCATCACCAGCGGCATCTGGCTCGTGCGGCTGTCGGCGCGAACATTGCGCGTCAGGTCGAAACCGTCCATGTTCGGCATCTCGATGTCGACGAGCATCGCATCGGGCATCACCTCCTGCAGCTGACGCAGCGCGTCGACGCCGTCGCGGGCCAGCACCACCTGGTAGCCGGCACGCGTCAGCAGCCGCTGGCTGGCCTTGCGCACGGTCAGCGAGTCGTCCACCACCATGACGGTCGGCTGCGTGATCAGACCCGCCACCGGCACCGCTTCGCCATTTCCTGCAAATTCGGCCACCGCGCCCATCGTCTCCGGCGCCCGCAGGTGTACCGGCGCGGACGGCGCCACGCCGCCACGCTCGCGCATCCACCGCTGTGCCAGCACCACGGGGTTGTAGATCAGCACGATCTCGCCATCGCCCAGCGTGGTTGCACCGGCAATGCCTTCCAGGCGAGCCAGATGCGGGCCGATGTGCTTCACCACCACTTCGCGGTTACCGATCACTTCGTCCACGTGCACGGCCACGCGCTCGGCGCCCGACCGTACCACTACCACCGGCGAGTACTTGCGGCCCGACGCCATCGGCGCGGTTTCCTCCAGCAGCGCACCGAAGTAGTAGAACGGCGCATCCGCGCCCGCAGGACCAAAGCGACGGGCGTTGTAGGCGTCCAGCAGCGGCTTTTCGCGCAGCTGGTGCACCTGGTCGATCATGCCGCTCGGGATCGCGTACAGACGTCCACCCAGCGAGACCAACAGCACCTGCGTGATAGCCGTGGTCAGCGGCAGATGCACCGTGAAACTGGTACCCCGTCCGACTTCCGTCGAGAGCGTGATACGGCCACCCAGCGCCACCGTCTCCGATCGCACCACGTCCATGCCAACGCCCCGGCCCGCGAGTTCGGACACCGCATCGGCCGTCGAGAAGCCCGGCGCGAAGATCATCTCGGTCAGGCGTGCGTCGTTGGCATCCTCGTCATGCGCCAGCAGGTGCCGCGCTACCGCCCGTTGACGAATGCGAGCAAGGTCAAGGCCGCCACCGTCGTCGAAGAACGTCAGCACAACCTCGTTGCCTTCCTGCTGCACTTCCAGCGTCAGCGCGCCCGTGGCCGACTTGCCGGCGGCACGGCGCGCGTCGGCCGGCTCGATGCCATGCACCACGGCATTGCGGATCAGGTGTTCGATCGGGCCAGCCATGCGGTCCAGCACCGAGCGGTCGATTTCCACCGTGCCGCCCTTGATCAGCAGGCGCACTTCCTTGCCAGTCTCGGTCGCGGACTGCCGCGCCACGCGGTAGAGACGCTCGGCCAGCGCATCGAACTGCACCATGCGAGCCTGCATCAGCCCGCGCTGCAAGCCACGCGTGAGTCGCGCCTGCGCGGCCAGGTCGCCCGAGGCGCGGTCGAAGCCGCGCTGCAAGTTCTGCTCCACGGTCGCCACGTCGTTCACCGACTCGGCCATCATCCGCGTCAGTTCCTGGAAGCGCGTGAAGCGGTCGAATTCGAGTGGGTCGAATTCCTGGTTGTGCTGCGCGTCGGCGATGCGCGACGCCATCTGCGTCTCGGCCTGGATTTCGATCTCGCGAAGCTGCATCCGCAGACGCGCGACGTTATCGTTCAGTTCGCCGAGGTAGCTGCGCAGCGCCAGCAGTTCGCTATCCAGACGGGCGCGCGTTGCACCCACTTCACCCGCATCGTTGATCAGCGTATCGAGCGCGCGGGCCTGCACCCGCACCAGCGCGCGCTGGCGATCGGCATCGGTCGGCAGGTTCGCCGGCACCGGCATCGCCTGCGGCGCGGCCGGTAGCAGATCTTGTGCGGGCTGCTGTGTCACGTCCACCGACACCACCGATGTAACGGGCACAGCCGGCACGGCGGATTCGGGCTCCGCCGCAATCAGACCGTTGACTACATCGGCATCGTCCACCGGCAGCAGGCGGCCGCTCTGCAACGCGTCCACGTGCGCGAGGATGCGGTCGTACCAGGCATAGAGGCGGCCGAATAACTCCGGCGCCATGCGCTGGCCACGCACGCTCGCTTCGAGCAGCGTTTCCATTTCGTGCGCGGCCTGACCCAGTGCCATCGCGCCAGCCATGCGCGCGCTGCCCTTCAGCGTGTGCAGCCCGCGCAGGATCAGCCCGCCGTGCTGGGTATCGGCAGGTGCGGATTCCCAGGTGCGCAACATCTTGCCGAGGTCGGGCAGGCTGCCTTGTGCTTCCTCGAGGAAGATTTCCACCAGCGCGGGATCGAGTGACGAGGCGTCGGTCGACAAGTCGACCTGCGGTGCGTCAAGTACGTCAGGAACGTCCAGCGATACGTGCGCGACGGCTGCCGACTCATGGCGCGGCGTCGGCAACGAAATCACCACCGCATCATGCACCGGCGTCTCGGCGTCGGCCGGACCGACTGACGTCAGCGTTGGCGCCGAGACCGGCGGGAGCGATGTGATCGGCGTCAGCTTGACCGGCGGAAGGTTCGTCACCGCGTGCGGCTCGGGCAATTCCCGCAGATCGGCATCATCGGTATCTTCAGCAGGCTGCGACTGACCGAACAATCGGGCGACCGAGCCCTCCTGTCCCGACACATCGGCCTCCGGCACCGCTGCGCGCGGGCGCATCAGCGCTCGCTCGCCAAAGTCGTTCAGGTCGCGGACGACCGCGGCATCGGCATCAGGCCAGATGCCCGCAGCGAACTGGTGCAGCATGCCGCGCAACCGTTCGACGGCCTGCTCCAGCAAGCGGAAATCGCCCGGATGCATCGCAACCGGATGCCGGCCCAGCAACAGCAGAAGCTGCTCCAGCGCCTCGGCAATCTCGCGCACCGGCTCCAGGCCCACCGTCGACGCGCTGCCCTGCAGCGTGTGAGCCACACGCAGCGCAAGCTCGCTCGGACAAGGATGTTCCTCGTGCTTCCACTCAGACAGATCGGTCGCGAACTGGCGCAGCAGATCGTCGGCTTCCTGCAGGTAGACGTTGTAGAGCGGCAGTCCGATCCGAACCGGGCCAATCACCTTGTAGTTGTCGTCGTCGCTGGCGAGTCCGCCGGACAGGCGGAACTGCAGCACGTTGTCCTCGGCCGGGGCTTCCTCCGCAGCCGCGTCGGGCTGCGCCGCCGACAGCGCGAGCAGCGCATCGAGCGGGTCCAGCAGCGCGGTTGCCTCAACGGCAGCGGGAGCGTGGGCCGGCGCCGAGTCTGGATCGCGCACGCGCTGCGCGGCGGCAACGAGTCCGGCGATGTCACGTACCGTCGACGGGTCCTGCTGCAACGCCTGCGCCCATTCGCGCAGCAGATCGTGCGCCTGATGCAGCAGCGCGAGCAGTTCGGGCTGCGGCTCGCGTGCTTCGGCGATCCACAGATTCATGACCTGTTCGATGGCCCATGCGGCTTCGCCGTAGCGGCTCAGGCCAACCATGCGGCTGGAACCCTTGAGCGTATGGAAGCCGCGACGCACGCGGCTCAGCACATCGGCATCGCGCAGTCCATCGAGCCCGCCCTGCACGTCGGCGGCGATACTCCCGAGCACCTCTTCGGCCTCGGAGAGGAAAATCTCAAGCAGCTCGGCGTCGATCGCTTCGGCATCCACCGGCATTGGCGCGACGGCCGGTGCCGCGGTTGCTGCCGATGCGGCTGCCGTCGCCGGCAACGGATCGGCCAGCGCCACGATCATACGTTCGGCCGCCGAATCGCTGCCGGCCAGCCATGCATGGAGTTGCGTGGTGGCTTCGCTGGCCTGACGCCGCAGCGCCGCATCGTCGTCGATGGCGGCCTGATCGGAGACCGCCTGCAACGCGCCGCGCAGGCGCTGGATCTCTGGCGAGTCGGAGCCTGCCGCCACGCGGATCGCGTCCATGGCCGCGCCACGCGCCACCGCGAGCACGCCCTGCGGCGCCGGATCGCGATGCTGCAGGTCCGCGTAGATGTCGTCTTCAGTGACTTCGGCCTTGGCCCGTCCGAACTCCAGCAGATCGGCAAAGGCATGTACCGCACCAAGCTCGGCGGCGATATCGGACAGCATCGCGATGCGCGACGCTTCCTCGACGGTTCCGGGCAGGACTTCCAGCCAGCGCAGCACAGTCCGCACCGCTGCCAGCGCCGTCTCCGCCGCTTCGTCGATGCCATCCCGCATCGCCGCGCTGACGTACACGCGTTCGAGCGTGGCAAGCAGGGATTCGAATGCCTGTCTGGCATCGGCCAGCGCTTCGCTGGCGTCAGGACGCGCCGCGTTGCGATCGTACGTATCGAGCCATGATTCGCCGCTATCGAGCTGCGCGCGCAACTGAGCCACCGCTTCCGCACGCAGCGCCTGGGCACTGGCGGCCTCGACCATCCCGGCGAGCCAGGCGGGTGCCTGGGCATCGGGATCGGCCAGGCAGACAGCCAGCGCGTCGCAGCGCTGCGCGAATTCCTGTGCCGATGCGTGACCTGACTTGCCATGCACACGCCACGGCATCGCCAGCGCCTGCGACAGAAACAGCGCCACGCCAGCACGGCCCAGCGCGTCGTTCGGCGGACGGCGGCCTGCATGAGCGGCCACCGCTGTCAGGCATTGCTCCAGAGCCGGTTGAGCAAGCGGCAGCGCCGCTTCGGCGAGCGAGGCCAGCGCCAGTTCCCAGCCGGCCTGATCCTCGCCTGCCGCACGCTCGATCGACCGCGCGGCCTGCTGCAGATTGCGGGTGTCGATGGCATCGAGCCAGCCGTAGTAGCGCTGGCGGAAGTCGGCACGCGCCACCACATGCGCCGGGTCGACACGATATGCCTGCAGGCTGCGGGCGATATCGGCGCGCAGCACCTGCACGGCAACTTGCACGGCGGGCGTCGCGATGTCGACGGACTCATCGGCGGCCAGCCCGGTGCTGACCAGGAAGAAAATCGCATCGTTCAACAGCGCCTGCGGCACGCGCACCTGTCCTTGCAGGTACTGGCGCACCAGCAGATGCGTGCGCGCGGCGAAACGTTTGGCCAGCAGGTCGGACGGCAGCAGACCATGAGCGAGGCCGCGGAACACCATGGCCAGCGTATGCCAGATACCGCGGTCAGGCGTGTCGGTGGCGCGGCGCGCCTCCTGCTCCTGGTTGCGCACATCGTCGAGCGCCAGTTGCAGCGGCAGCCAGGCCTCGCGCAGCATGGACGTGTCCGGGCACGGCGCGGGCAGGCGCAGCGCGCGCAGCAAGGCAGCCTCGAAGCGCTGGCGCGCCCGGGTGACAGCCGATGCCGAAAGCGTAGGCAGCACGATACCCGGCAGCATCTGCAGCTCGTCGAGCCACAGGTCTGCCGGATGCACGCGCTCTTCCTTCATCAGGTTCAGCGCGGTGGCATAGGGCTGGTACAGGCGCAGCGGGTCTTCGGCGTCGCCAGCCATCAGGTCGTCGACGTACTCGGCCAGCGCCTGCACGCCGGTGCGGAACACCGCGAGCGTTTCCTGGCTGGCGGGCACCGTGCCGGCGTCGATGGCCTCGAGCAGGCGGCGCAATGCCTGGCAATAGGCATCCACGCCGCGCAGCCCGACGATATGCACCGCGCCTGCGGCCTGATGCAGTTGCTGGCCGGCCAGCCGCAGCGAAGTGGTATCGCGCGCGCCCAGCGCCTCCGGCGTCTGCTGGATCTCGTCCACGTAGTGGCCGAGTTCGATGGCGGCATCGTCGAGCGCGGTACGCAGGCTTGGCGCGAGCCAGGCCAGCACCGACAGGTCGCGCTGCGGCGCGGCGGGTGCCTCCGCCGCCGGAATGGGAGCAGGCTCCGGCGTGGATGACAGTTGCGCCGCGGCCGTCTCGGCCACTTCGCTCGACAGGATGGTATTGAAAGACATGACCAGTTCCGTTGCGCCCTTGCGGGCGGCCGTCAGGCGATCTTGAACCGCGATACCGAGTTACGCAGCTCTTCGGTCAGTGCGGTCAGCTGGCGCACCGACGCGGCGGTCTGGCGCGTGCCGGCGGTGGTCTGCGCGGTCACCTGCAGGATGCCGTCGATGTGGCGGGCCACGTTGGTGGCCAGGCCTGCTTCGTGCGATGTGGTCTGCGAGATCTGTTCGATCAGCTCGGCGAGCTGGCGCGACACGCGACCGATCTCGACCAGTGCGGCACCCGCGTTATCGGACAGGCGCGCGCCCTCGACCACGCCCTGCGTGCTCTGCTCCATGGCGTGCACGGCGTCCTGGGTGTCGGTCTGAATCGTGCGGATCAGCGCGCCGATCTGCTTGGTTGCCTCGCCAGAACGCTCGGCCAGACGCTGCACTTCTTCCGCCACCACCGAGAAGCCGCGGCCGGCTTCGCCTGCGGAAGCCGCCTGGATGGCGGCGTTCAGTGCCAGCACGTTGGTCTGTTCGGTAATGTCCGAGATCAGCTCGACGATTTCACCGATCTCCTGCGACGATTCGCCCAGACGCTTGATCCGCTTGGACGTTTCCTGGATCTGCTCGCGAATGCCGTTCATGCCCGCGATCGCGTTCTGCACGGCGTGCTGCCCCTGCTCGGCTGCGGCCAGCGATGCGCGTGCCACGTTGGCCGACTCGGCCGCACCGCGTGAAACCTGCGTGATGCGGTCCGCCATCTCCACCACGGATTCGCCGGTCTGACGAATCTGGCGCGACTGCTGCTCGGTCGTGGTGGCCAGTTGCACCGAGGTTTCCTGCACCTGCGTCGAGGCGTGCTGCACGTCCCCGGCGGTCTGCTGCACGCGGCCCACCAGTTCCTTCAGTTCTTCCACCGTGTAGTTCACCGAGTCGGCAATGGCGCCGGTAATGTCCTCGGTCACGGTGGCCTGGCGCGTCAAGTCACCGTCAGCGATGTCCTGCAGCTCGTTCATCAGCTGCAGAATAGCCTTCTGGGTGGCATCGTTATTGCGCTTTTCATCGAGTCGGCGCGCTTCGGCTTCGTGCTCGCGCGCCTCGGCTTCGAGCGCCCGGACGCGCGAATCGCGCAGGTAGAGGGCCGCGAGACCGGCCAGGCACAGCAGCGTGGCCAGCGCGGAGATAACCATCGCGCCCAGTGTCCAGGGGCGGAAGCGCGCATCTTGCGCATAGGCCGACTGCAACGCCGACAACTCGCCGCGCAGGGCTTCGTTGTCGTTGAAGATCTGCTGCTGGGCGCGCTTGGCGGCGATCAGGCCAGGCAGGTTCTGCAGAATCGTCTGCGTGGTCTTCTGCACCGCGTCGAAGCGCTGCGAAAGTTGCTGCAGGTAGCTGCGCGTCTCGGCATCGTGCGCGGCGGTCAGGCGCAGCGCTTCGGAGCCGTTGATCAGGCCGTCGAGTGTTTCGCGGAACGTGTTGGTGTCCTTGCCAAGCAGGAACGCGGTTTCAGGGTTGACGCCTTCGCCCGAGAGGAACTCGTTGAGGTTCTTGCCCAGACGCTGCGTCAGCATCACCAGCTGAGCGGAAGCCGCCACCTCACGGGTGTTGGCGCCCGACTGGAGCTTGATGGCCGCCACCTGTTCAGCGGCTTCGAGCAGTTCGGGGTTCGACGCGTTGAAGATCTGCAGCGTCTGGCCGATCGTCGTCAGAATGGCCTGCTGGGCGAGCACGTCGGCGGCGCTCTTCTCGGAACGCTTCCAAGAACCCATCGCCTTTTCCAGCAGCGGCTCGCCCGGCCCGCTCGTGGCCCGCACATGCTTCTCGTCGCTGCCGTTCTGCAGCGCCAGCATGTCGGTGGTCAACTGCTCTTTCGACTCGCGCAGCTGCTTGAACGCCTGGGCGTTGCCGAGCAGCGCCACGGGCACCGCCTTACCGAGACGCTGCGAGTGCATCAGCATGTCGCCGGTCACCTCGATCTGCGCCGCGCCGTTGCTGGCCTGCCGGTTATCAAGGTACACGGAGGCGAGCAACGCCGACAGCGACACCACCACGCCCACGGTCAGCGCGCGCTGCTGCGCCGAGAACGGCATCCGCGTCAGCCAGCCCGACATCATCTCGACAGGGGTCTGGCCAAGGCCGCCCTGCTGTCTGGCCGCGCCGGCCGCCGCAAACGCGGCGCCACCCGGCGCCGCCACTTCTGCGGCAGCGCCCGCGGCTGCGGTGCGGCGACCCAGGCCGATCTTCTTGATACCCATAGCAACCCTCTGTTCGTTCGTTATTATGAAACCGCTTCAGAATGATTCCGGCGTCGTTGCGGGGCCTTGCCATACCACTTGTACGGTCTGCGGCCCCGCGCCTGGCCAGAACCGCTGCGCTTCATTCCGAAACGGCTTCATTTCCAGATTCCGCTGATCAAGCCACGGTACGGCCGGCCTGCAGAAACGCAGGCGATGCCAGCAACTGCCCGATATCGAGCACCTGCCAGCCACGCCCCTCCCTGTCCGCGAAGCGCAAGCCCTGCCAGCCTTCGGGTTCCTCACCCTGAGCCGGCGTCAGATCCGCCGCATGGCGCAGGCCCAGCACGCGCGTGGCGATGATGCCGCACGCACGTTCGACGTGACGCGACAGGACGACGATCTTGCTGCCCGGCTGTACCGGCGTGGGGCCGTCGCCACAGAACATGGCGAAATCGATCACGCCCAGCAGGTTGCCGCGCGCGTTGACCAGGCCGCGATACCAGGGCTGCGTCAGCGGCACGCCGGCGGGCTGGCGCATTTCGATCACCTCGCCGGTTTCCAGCAACGGCAGCAGCCAGTTGCGCTGGCCCACCACCACACCCAGGTAGCTATCGACGGCCGGCAGGTTGCGCGCGTCGCGCAGACGCCGGGCCAGCATGGCCTGGTAATCCTGCAGGCGGGTCTGGCGGGCACGAAGGTCTTGGCGCGGCGCGTTCATGATGGGGATACCGGTAGGTGAAACCTTGGGGCAGTGGTGCCGGAGCGCGCTGCCCGCTTGCTGATGGGCTGGCTGGCTCAGTTCGCCAGCGCGGCGATCTTCGACAGCAGTTCCTCGCTGTCCACCGGCTTGACGACATAGTCCGACGCGCCCTGGCGCATGCCCCAGATCCGATCGGTTTCCAGGCCCTTGCTGGTGCACATGATCACGGGGATGTCCTTGAAGCGGTCGTCGCGCTTGATCGCGCGCGTGGCTTGGTAGCCGTTCTGGCCCGGCATCACCACGTCCATCAGGATCAGGTCGAAAGCGTCCGCCTCGAGCCGGGCCATGGCCTGGTCGCTGTTGCCGGCCACGGAAACCTTGAAGCCCTTCTTGCCGAGCAGGTCGGACATGAACAGGGCTTCGGTGGGCGAATCGTCGACGATAAGGATTTTGCTGATGGTCATTGTCTTGTTCCTGGATGCTTCGGGCGGCCGGTTGTCAGGCCGCCACGGCCGCACCCTCATCGGCCACGCAACCCGTCAGGCAGGACTGGACGGCCTGCAGCAGGGCTTCGCGGGAAAAGGGCTTGGCGAGATGGTTATGCGCGCCGACGAGCTTGCCGCGCGAACGGTCGAACACGCCGTCGCGAGACGACAGCATGATCACGGGAATGGCGTGGAAGCGTGGGCTCTTCTTGATGAGAGAGCAGGTCTGGTAGCCGTCCAGACGGGGCATCAGGATGTCGCAGAAGATGACGTCCGGGCGCAGGTCGCCAACCTTGGCGAGCGCCTCGAATCCGTCCTCGGCCAGCATGACCTGATAGCCAGCGTTCGTCAGGAAGATTTCCGCCGTGCGGCGGATGGTGCTGGAGTCGTCGATGACAAGGATCTTGCCCGACACCCCGCGGCCCGACACCGCAGATGCCTCGTCGGCGCCGGCATCGGCATCGGCACCGATTCTGACCCCGTCGACAGACTTGCTGTCTATTTCTGTTTGCGTGACCCGCATGTTGTTCCCGCGACCGACTGCCCGCAGAGAAGCACGGACGCCGGCATTCACTTGAGAACTCCCGCACGGCATCACCCATGGCGTGCCGGCGGCCCCCGATTTCAACTTTCCCAATCAACAAACCCGGCTACCCGGCCGGTCCGGCGGTGCGTTCTGACTGCTCGCACCTGCCTTGCTGGAAGCCGCCTTGACCTGGCGGCTCCTTTTATTCTTGTAGCTGCATACCGCCGCGCTCAGCCTGCGTGCGCAGGCCGGACCGGGGTGCAGTTTTGCCGCAAAGTGTGACAATTCATAGTTAGGCCGTCAATCCGGGGCTTCCGGCCCGGCCTGTCGAACTGTCTCTTTCCCGCGACGGGAAACAGTTACGGCGAATGGCTTCAGATCGCCACCATCTCGAAATCTTCCTTGCGCGCACCGCATTCCGGACAGGTCCAGTTAATGGGCACGTCTTCCCATTTGGTACCCGGGGCGATGCCGTCTTCCGGCGCGCCAGCGGCTTCGTCGTAAATCCAGCCGCAGATCAGGCACATCCAAGTCTTGTATTCCATATGCAGGCTCTTGCCAGTCTCCATTAAAATCAAGCGCAGATGGTACCGAATCAGCGCCGATGACGCCACCCATGCCCCGGCGCGTTCACACCAGTTTCGTTTGCGTTCGCGCATGTTAGCGTGCAGATGCCGCCCGAACGGCACGCAATTCACCCGATTTGCTCATATTTTGAGCATTTCGAAGCCGACGCGGCCCCCGGCCGGACGCATGTTTTTCCTCCTGAATCCTTTTCAGCCAGATTCCCATGTCCCGTAACCAGCAGCTTTTCGATCGCGCCCAGCAGACCATTCCCGGCGGCGTCAACTCGCCCGTCCGCGCCTTCCGTTCGGTGGGCGGCACGCCGCGCTTTATCACCCGCGCCGAGGGTGCCTATATGTGGGACGCCGACGGCCAGCGCTATATCGACTACATCGGCTCCTGGGGCCCGATGATCGTCGGCCACGCGCATCCGGACGTGGTGCGCGCCGTGCAGGAGACCGCCACCCAGAGCTTCTCGTTCGGCGCGCCGACCGAAGCCGAAATCGACATGGCCGAGGAAATCTGCAAGCTCGTGCCATCGATCGAGCAGGTGCGCCTGGTGTCGTCGGGCACCGAAGCCACCATGAGCGCGCTGCGCCTGGCACGCGGCTTCACCGGCCGCGACCTGATCATCAAGTTCGAGGGCTGCTACCACGGCCATGCCGACAGCCTGCTGGTCAAGGCCGGCTCGGGCCTGCTGACGTTTGCCGACACCACGCAGAACGCGCCGTCGTCGGCGGGCGTGCCGGCTGATGTCACGCGGCACACGATGGTGCTGGAGTACAACAACGTCACCCAGCTCGAGGAAGCGTTCGCTTGCCACAAGGGCGAGATCGCCGCCGTGATCGTGGAGCCGGTGGCCGGCAACATGAACCTGGTGCGCGCCAGCGAGGCATTCCTGACCGCCATGCGCAACCTGTGCAGCGAGCACGGCAGTGTGCTGATCTTCGACGAGGTGATGACGGGCTTCCGCGTGGCGCTTGGCGGCGCGCAGGCGCACTACGGCATCAAGCCGGACATGACCTGCCTGGGCAAGGTGATCGGCGGCGGAATGCCGGCGGCAGCGTTCGGCGGCCGACGCGACATCATGGCCAAGCTGGCGCCGCTCGGTGGCGTCTATCAGGCCGGCACGCTGTCCGGCAACCCGCTGGCCGTGGCCGCCGGCCTGACCACGCTGCGCCTGATCCAGGCCCCGGGCTTCTACGACCGACTGGCCACGCAGACGCGCAAGCTGGCCGACGGCCTGACCAAGGCCGCCCGTGAGGCTGGCGTGCCGTTCTGCGCGGACGCGATCGGCGGCATGTTCGGCATCTACTTCACCAACGAGGTGCCCGGCAGCTTCGCCGAGGTGACCAAGGCCGACGTGGGCCGCTTCAACCGCTTCTTCCATGCAATGCTGGCCGAAGGCGTCTACCTGGCGCCGTCGGCCTTCGAGGCCGGCTTCGTCTCGGCCAAGCATGACGATGCGATCATCGAGGCGACGGTGGCTGCCGCCGCCAAGGCCTTCAAGGCTGGCTGACCGCCCCGCCCACGATATCCATCGCATCGAACATCGCCGCGAGCTGGTTTGCCAGTTCCGGCGATGCGCGGGTCATCGGCGCGCGCAGTTCGTCGCGCAACCAGCCCTGACGCGCCAGCAGCGCCTTGATCGGCCCCGGGTTCGGCTCCGCGAACAGTGTCTGGATCAGCGGCATCAATGCGTAGAACAAGCGGCGCGCCTCGTCCAGCCGCCCCTCGGACACAGCGCGCCAGATCGCCACGAACCGCTCCGGATGGAAGTGCGCGCAAGCGATGATCGCGCCCTGCCCGCCCAACGCCAGCGTGCCGAGAAGCTGGTGATCCTCTCCCGCCAACACCGCCAGCCTGCCATCGGCGATCAGCGCCTGCGTGTTAAGGGCATTGCCGCCGCAATCCTTGATCGCGCCGATATTGCCGTGATCAGCCAGCGTTAGCAGCGTTTCCAGCGTCAGCGTCGTGCCGGTTCGGTACGGAATGTCATAGAGCACCAGCGGGGCCCGCGAGGCATCTGCCAGGCGGCGGAAGTAGTCGCGCAATCCGTCCTGCGACGGACGGATGTAGTACGGCGCCGGGGCCAGCACGCCCGCCAGCGGCCGTTCGTTGCAGCGGCCCAGGCGTGCCAGCACATGACCCAGATGATTGCCGGCCAGACCCATGATCACCGGTAGCCCGTTGGCGCATTCGAGCACCGTATCGAGCACGGCCAGTTGTTCAGGCTCCTCCAGCGCGGCCGCTTCGCCGGTGCTGCCACATACGACGAAACCGGCGATGCCGGTGACGCTGAAGTGGCCAACCAGACGCTGCAAGGCATCGAAATCGACTTCGCCACGGTGAAAAGGGGTCACGAGCGGCAGCCAGATGCCGCGAAAACCAGGATGGGACTGCGTGTTCTGCATGAAAGGACTCCGGATCGACCGATTCGGAAACCGTCAGAGCGCGACGCGGCAGGACACGGGGAATGCAAACGCGGGCAGATCGCCCCTTCGACCGGTGCTGTTCCGTCGCCCATCTGACGGAACAGTGCGCTCCGGTCAGACGAGCGACTGTTTTTTGGCTTTGGCGCGCGCGGCCTGACCCGCGCCCTGGAGGGCGATGCGAGTCGTGGAGGCATTGGATACGCGCGGCATGGGGGAGAATCTAGCTGGCACCGCGGGCGTGGTCAAGTGCCCGGATACCGATCCAGCACCCAGCCCGCTCGCCGTAGGGTGGCGCCTTGACAGCTTTTGACAATGTACGGCAACCACCCTGCGCTACACTTCAACGTTATCGACCCCTGACATCTGCCGGAGCCCTAGATGCGCGCTGCCACTTCCACCGCCCTGTTCCGCTGGCTGGCGATCGCCATGCTGGCAAGCCTGCTCTCCGCCTGCGGCTACAACGACTTCCAGGCCAAGGACGAAGCCGTCAAGGCGGCATGGGGCGAGGTCATCAACCAGTACCAGCGCCGCGCCGACCTGATTCCGAACCTGGTCGCCACGGTCAAGGGCTACGCCACACACGAACGCGAGACGCTCGAGGCCGTCACCAAGGCACGTGCCGATGCCACCAGCATCAAGGTCACGCCCGAGACCCTCAACGATCCCGAGGCTTTCGCGCGGTTCCAGCAGGCCCAGGGGCAACTGACCAGCGCGCTGTCGCGCTTGCTGGCCGTTTCCGAGAACTACCCGCAACTGAAGGCCGACGCCTCGTTCCGCGACCTGCAATCGCAACTCGAAGGCACCGAGAACCGTATCACGGTGGCACGCCAGCGCTACATCGCAGCCGTGCAGGATTACAACGTGCTGGCACGCAGCTTCCCGACCAACCTCACGGCGATGGTCTTCAAGTACCCGGTCAAGCCGTCGTTCACCGTGGAGAACGAGAAGTCCATCTCCACGCCTCCCGCCGTGAAATTCTGATACCGCGACCATCATGATGCGCAAGGCCGTCGTTCTCTGGTTCCTGGCGCTGATGCTGGCGCTGCCGGCATGGGCGGCGGACGGCTTCGTCGCCGTCCCCGCGCTCACGCAGCGCGTGACCGATCTGACCGGGACGCTGAGCGCCGACCAGCGCAGCTCGCTCGAAAACGTGCTGGCCGAATACGAGCAGCAGCGCGGCAGCCAGATCTTCGTGCTGATGGTGCCGACCACCGCGCCGGAGACGATCGACGCCTACAGCATCCGCGTGGCGGACGCCTGGCGCGCGGGCCGCAAGGGCGTCGACGATGGCGTGATCGTGCTGATCGCCAAGGACAATCCGCCCGGACTGCGGCGGATGCGCATTGAGGTAGGCCGTGGCGTGCAGGGGTCGCTGACCGATGCCATGTCGAATCGCGTCCTTCAGGACGTGATGGCTCCCCACTTCCGGCAAAACGATTTCTACGGCGGACTCTCCGCCGGCATTTCCGCCATCCAGGCATTGATCGACAAGGAAGGATTGGCCGCGCCCAACCGCGCGCGCCAGACGCCCACCGAGAACGTGGCCGACTGGCTGCCGGTGCTCTTCCCGCTGGCGATCATCGTGTTCTTCTTCCTGTCCGCCATCCTGCGCAGCAGCCGCGGCCCGCATGTCGTCACCGGCCGGCGCGGCTGGCCCGACGTCACCGCCGGGGGGCTAGGCGGCATGACCGGCTACGAAATCGGCCGCCGTTGGGGCGGTGGAGGTGGCGGTGGCTTCGGCGGCGGCGACTCCGGCGGTGGCTTCAGTGGCGGTGGTGGCGGCGGCTTCGACGGCGGCGGCTCATCCGGCAACTGGTAACGGAGAGACCATCATGAAAAAGGCCAGCCATCCACGTCCTCCGTTTCGTCAGTCGCTCAAGCGCGCGCTGCGGCATATCGGCACGGGCCACAACGTCGCGCGCAGGGCGTTTCCCGACGAGGCACGGCACCAGCTCCAGGTGGCCGTGCACACGGGCGAGCAGCATCATCGCGGCGAGGTGCGCGTCGTCATCGAGGCAAACCTGCCCCTCTCGCTGGCCTGGCGCGGCGTGACGCCGCGCGCCCGCGCCCGCACGCTGTTCGGCGCACTCGAAGTGTGGAACACCGAGGACCATACCGGCGTGCTGCTGTACATCAACCTGGCCGACCATGCGGTGGAACTGCTGGCCGATCGCGGCATCGACGCACGCGTGAAGCCCGAGGCCTGGCACGACATCTGCGCCCATCTGGCGCAAGGCCTGGCGCGAAACGTATCGGTGGAACCGGTGCTCGAAGCCATCGCGCAGATTCACACGCTACTAACGCGCCATTTCCCGGCCAGTGGCGGCAACAACCCCAACGAACTCGACGATCGACCGATCGTGCTCTGACCTGTCACGCAACCGGGCGGAGCCATGCCCCGCCCGCGTTGCGCATCAACGGCGGCCGCTGGCCGACGCCACCGAAACCGATTGCGACCCACTGCGCGTCGCCTCGATCACCAGAATGAAGATCAGCACCACGGCTGTCAGCGCGAAGACCGCATAACCCATGTTGTCGCCTTCCAGCGCGAGCAGCGTCGGCGAGTAGGTGCGGCCGGTGCAGATCATGGTGCCCGCCGTCATGCCCGTGTAGTGCATCCCGCAGACCGCCACGGCCATCACCAGCGCGGCGCCGATCTGCTGCGCCACGGTCTTCACGTTGGTGGCCAGCCACAGGCCGACCGCGGACACGACAATGGCGATCAAGGCGGACAGCGCCACGATGAACAGATCCCACTCGAACACGCTGTTGGTGTGAATCGCTGCCATGCCGGTGTAGTGCATCACTACCACGCCAGTGCCCGTCAGCACGCCGCCCTTGATCGTATTGGTCAGGGGATTACCCGTGGGACTCGATGCCTTCGCCAGACCGGCAGCGGCAAACACCATCACGGCCAACAGCGAAGCCAGCGTGACCAGCAGGCTGAATTCCATATGGGTCGGCGTCTGATACGCGACCATGCCGATAAAGTGCATCGCCCAGACCGCGCCACCGCCGAGCGCGACGCTCGCGCACATCAGGCGATCCACATCCAGGCGGCCGTTCGGTTTTCGGATACCCCGGCACCATCGCAGCGCCACGTAGGCCCCGCACGCGGAGATCAGGAAGGACAAGCCCACCATGAGCCAGTTGTACGAATACGGCACGACTGCGCCGGGGACGGCTGCAAATCCGTTAAACATGTAGACCCCTCGTAGGACACCGACTGTTTTCCGCCTTCGGGCGAAGGCGTCGTTGTTACGGCAATGACATCTTGGGAATGCAATGCGTCGACAGCAGGTGATGCGGCGGATGCGCGCGAGGATGAGGACTGCAGTGGCCCTTTCTTAATGATTTCTTGCTGCGGATGCCCCCGCGCGGACGCTCCGTCCGGGGGAGTATGGCGGGCGTGCAAGAGCACGCCAATAACCCATTTCGAGTAATTCCGGACGCCGGAAAAGCCGCTGCGGCCCGGGAGTTTCGAGGCGCCAACGGGGCGTCAAGATCGGCGCCTCCCGGAGAACGCTCAGGAGCGTTTTTCCATCAAGTACCAGATGGCAGCGAGCACCTGGATCACCACCAGTCCGGCCCACACCATCAGGTGCGCCGACACCGGGTAATGGTCGCCACTCAATGGGAAGAAATCGAGCACGAAGCCGATGCCCACCTGGAACACGAACGTGGCCAGGAACACGGTCAGCGTCATGGCGGTGGTGGCCCGGCCAATCAGCGCGTCGGGAAAGCGTCGCGCCAGCAGCGCGTACGTCAGGATGCCGGTGGACCCGAACACGCCGTACAGCGCCCACAGCAGCCCCAGCGGCATGAACGGCAGCCGGGCCATCAGCAGCAACTGGATCACGATGAAGCCGATCATGCCGGTGCCGGCCAGCGCATACAAGCTGATGCCACGGCGCTCCAGGTGACGCGCGGCCCAGCCCGCGCCGATGCAACCAGCCATCATCGCAAACCCGATCACCGACACCAGACGCGCGCTCTCGCCGGGCCCCAGATCCTGCACATCGCGCATGAACGCGGTGACCCAAAGCGTCTGCACCGCCAGGAAAATGCCCTGGTTCAGCAGCGTCAGCGGCACCACGCGCCAGAAGCGCTCGCTGCTCAGGATCTGCCGCGTGCCGCGCAACTGTTCGGCAAAGCTCTCCTTGCCCTGGCGCTTCACGTCGGGCACGCCAAACCAGAGTAGCGCGGCCATGCCGAACGATATGACGGCCATGCCAGCGCTGATGGTGCGCCAGTCGGTCCATGACAGCAGCCACGACAGCGGCGCCCCCACGACCACCGCGCCCAGTCCGCCGATGGCCATGACCAGCCCGTTCAGCAATGGCATGCGCGACAGCGGAAACCACATCGACAGCGCCTGGATCGCGGCGCCCAGGCAGACCGATACGCCCACGCCGATCATCGCCCGCCCGGCAGCAAGCCCCACCATCCCCGGCGCCCAGGCGAACACGAGCGAGCCCGCCACGGCCAGCATCAGCATGACGGCCTCGGTGCGGCGCGGGCCGAAGCGGTCGAGCAGGATGCCAGCCGGCAACTGGGCGCAGGCAAACCCGAGGAAATAGAAGCTCGTGAGCAGGCCGAGATCGCCCGCGGTAAGTCCCAACTCACGCGTCAGGTAAGGCGCGAAGCCGAGATTGACACCCCGGAACACATAGGAGACCAGGAAGCCGAGCGAGAAGAACGCCAGCACGCGCCAGCGCGCGCCAGACGCATGGTTGGGCTGGGAGGCCATGTCAGTGGCCGGATTGGTGGTGGATGCAGTCATGCATGCATTGTCGTCACCGGCATGGTGCAAGACCAGCGAAAGATACCTGCGGCAATTGTGAGTAGAATTTGACGACCATGACCGATTCGCGCCCCCCGCGTCACTCGCGCTCCCCCCATCTGCCCCCGCTTCAGGCGCTTCGCGCACTGGAGGCAGCCACGCGCCACCGCAGCTTCACACGCGCAGCCGAAGAGTTGGCCCTGACGCATAGCGCGATCAGCCACCACATCCGCGCGCTCGAAAACAACCTTGGCACCAAGCTGTTCCAGCGCACCGGCCTCAGCATGACGCCGACCAGCGCCGGCACGCGCCTGGCCGAACAGGTGCGCGGCGCGCTTGACCAGCTTGAATCGGCCCTGCGGGAAGCCGGCAGTGTGTCAGGCCCACCCGTGGTGCAACTGCAGGTCAGCGTGATGGCAGACCTTGCCAACGCCTGGCTGATCCGCCGGCTGCCGAGCCTGCACGCACAGGCACCCGAGCTCGATCTGCATCTGCGGCTGCATGCGGAGATTTCGCCGCCCGACCCCTACGCGGTGGACGTCGGCATCTGGCACCAGCGCGTGGATTTGCCCGGCTTCGAATGCCACAACCTCATCGAGGACTACGTGATCGCCGTGGCCAGCCCTGCGCTGCTGGCGCGGTATCCGGGCTTCACCGTGGCGGACCTGCCCAGGCTGCCGATGCTGCGTTTCGCGCTCCGGCCGTGGCGCGACTGGCTGCTGCTGGCCGGCCTGCCGCCCGACGAACCCGTGCGGGGGCCGATCTTCCAGGATGCTGGCCTGATGCTGCAATCGGCCGTGGCCGGCCTGGGCGTGGCCACCGCTCGCGCGCAGCTCGCGCACGACTACATCGCCAGCGGACAGCTCGTGCAGATTGGCACCACGCGGATTCCATCGAGCCTGCATTACTGGGTGACCTGGCGCGAAGGCAATCCGCGCGAAAAGGCGATCCTGCGTTTTCATACCTGGCTCAAGGACCAGATTGCCGGCATTGCGCCGGAAAATGACTCTCAATTGTGAAACAGGTTGCGCATTTGGTTGCATAGCCAGTTTCAGAATTGCAACCATTTGACTCCGAAACTGGCAAATGCGTCCCTTACCCCCCCGAACTCATCCGTAAAGGCGAGGGCAAGTGAGAAAAATAGACCAAATGATGGACTGAGGCCGATATTTTCCCGATGGAATGGGTTCGGCATCGAGAATGAGTTTCAGCAACTGCCATATTCTCCCTGATGCAGGTTACAGGCCAGGACTTATCCCAAGGCAAGCCGTTCGGTAAAGTATCAAAAGAGAGACATCAGTCTCGTGAAATCTATATACCGGATAATTCCTAAGGAAACGGCACGATCGTATTAAACACCCCCGTCGGGGGGTAAAAACATGCAATGGCGAGCATATGGGCTAATCAATTATGGGGACTAGCCCCTGGGCGAACGCCGTGCGCCTGCCGATCATCAATCACGCCAAGGTTTCATCAACGAAACACTTTTTGCGACTCCATCCCGCAATTTCCACGCCCAAAAATGAAAATCCTTAAAAATCAGGTGTTTAGCGAGATTGAGAGATCCACGACTATATTCCCGTCAAAGGGCTGATTCCAGGGACGGGTCAGTCGTGCGGTGCCGGAGTGCTCCCAGGCAATTCGATCCGCAAATAAGCGATGGACCGACGCAGTGATGCGCGGATCCAATCCGCGTGGTGGCATCTGGCGCAACAGCCGGGTGCCACCACGACGTCATAGTCCCGGGGTTTCTTTTCGTAGTTTGCGGCCTATTGGGGTAAGCAGTTGGTCCGGAAGGCCGGCCGGGAACAAGCTTGCGGGAAAACGGGAATCGGCGAATCCAACAGCCGGAATCCGGGGGTTAGTCACGATCACTACCAAGCGGCATGGGTTGCGCTTTGGTGGCGTGACGTTCGGCCGGGCGCAGCCGCGCCGGGCAGGCGTGCCTCCAGCGTTCCAGCACCCCCCTTCTCCCTCGAGCAACGTGGCCAAAGGCGTCCATGGCGCCTCGCCGCGCAGCGGGAAAAACAAAAAAAGGCTGGGGGAAAAAATGAGTCACTATGTCAACCGCCCGTTGCTGTATGTCTCCAGGCATCACGACGCGTCGTTGTGCCGTTATCTGTCGCAGCACGGCTGGAAGCTGGTGTTCGCGAACAGCCTTGAGGACCTGGCCGCGCTGCCACTCGATGGACCATTCTCGGCGGGCCTGCTCGATTTCCAGAGCGGCTTCAGCGATGCCGATCTCGAACTGATGGAGCCTTGGCTGGCGACGCGCCAGATCGGCTGGATCGGTGCGATCAGCTGCGCCGACGAGCTGACAGACACCGCGCGCAAGCTGCTCGGCCTGTACTTCATTGACTACTACACGGCGCCATTCGACATGGCCGAGCTAAGCCGGACGCTCGGACACGCGGTTGGCATGGCAGCCCTGCGGCCGGGCCGCGAGCAACCGGCCGTGCCGCTGACGCGCCCGCACGGGATCATCGGCGAATGCAATGCCATGCAGGCGCTGTTCCGCAGCATCGAAAAGGTGTCGCGGTGGGACACGCCGGTACTGATCTCCGGTGAATCCGGCACCGGCAAGGAACTCGCCGCGCAGGCCATCCATCGCGCCTCGCGCCGGGCCAACCAGCCGTTCGTCGCAGTCAACTGTGCGGCCATCCCGCCCACCCTGCTGATGTCCGAACTGTTCGGCTACGAGCGTGGCGCCTTCACGGGCGCGACCAAGCGCAAGCCGGGCCGGATCGAGATCGCGCAAGGCGGCACGCTGTTCCTGGATGAAATCGGCGACATGCCGCTCGAGAGTCAGACCAGTCTGCTGCGCTTCCTGGAAACAGGCCGGATCGAACGGCTGGGTGGTACCGAATCCGTCGCCGTCGATGTCCGGGTCATCTCTGCCACGCACGTCGACCTCGAAGCCGCCGTGGCGACCGAGCGGTTCCGTGGCGACCTCTTTCACCGCCTGTGCGTGCTGCGCGTCAAGCAGCCCCCCCTGCGCGAACGCGGCTCCGATGTGCTGCTGCTGGCCGAACACATCCTGGATTCCGTCCGCAAGGACTCGCCCGAGCATATCCGCGGCTTTTCGCCCATGGCCCTGCGTGCCATCACCACCCATGCCTGGCCAGGCAATGTGCGCGAACTGCTCAACCGGATCCGCCTTGCCGCGGCGATGTGCGAGAACGGGGTCATCCAGCCCTCAGACCTCGAACTCGACACACCCGTGGAAAGCAAGCCGCCGACGCTGGCCGCGATTCGCGAAGCGGCCGAGCAGGCCGCGATCCTCGAAGCCCTGCAACGCCATCACGAACGTTTGATCGACGTGGCGGCCGAGCTTGGCATCTCGCGAGTCACGTTGTTCCGACTCATGCGCGACTACAAGCTGCAGGTGCGGAAAGGCAACGTGGGACTGGTCTGCGTGCAGAACTGAAGGCTGGTGTCGATCCACGACGCGGAGTTCGAACATGCTGCAAATCCAGTCCCGCTCCCGAGACGTGCCAGGCGAGCCGGCCGGCCATACCATCTGGCATCGCCTGCCCGCGCGGGACACACTGGTCCGGCTCTTCCGATTCGGTGTATCCGGCGTCATCGCCACCGGCATCCACGTGGCGGTGGCCACCCCGTTGATCTACCTGCTCCATGCCTCGCAGGTGGGCGCCAACGGCGTGGCGTTCATCGTCGCCAATATCGCGTCGTATCTGCTCAATACGCTGTGGAGCTTCGGCGCTATCCCCACGCGTGACAGCTACGTGCGCTTTCTGATCGTATCGCTGCTGGGTCTGGGCCTGACGCTTGGCATCTCTGCCGCCGCGCAGGCGCTTGGCCTTGGCTATTGGGCCGGTCTCGCCGCGATCCTGTCGGTGGTGCCGGCGGTCACGTTCGTGCTGCACCGGACCTGGACGTATCGCTGACCGCGCAGCCACACCATCCCACCGGGCGGACGTGCCTGGCCCGGCCGGCCATCCACTTCACCTCGAGGAGCCCCCATGCCAGCCGCCACCGACACGCCCAAGACGGCTTCGCTCGACAGCGCCACCCCTGTCCGCTGGCTCACGCCGGGACGCATCTGCCTCTATGCCGCCACCTTGCTGGTGCTCGAATGCGTCGTGGTCGCGGCGTGGTGGTACGGCCACTCGGTCATTGCCAATCCGACTGTGCCGCGTCTGGGTTGGGATTTCGTCGTCTACTGGTGCGCCTCGGGACTCGCGCAGATGCATGGCGCGGTCGCTGCCTACGACTGGGAACTGCTGCGCGTGGCGAAGACACCGCTACTGCCGAACACATTCGGTCCGTTCGCCTATCCCCCCACGTTCCTGCTGATGATCTACCCGCTTGCCGCGCTGCCTTTCAGCATGGCGCTTGTCCTGTTCGCGCTGACGGGCATCGCGCTGTATCTGGGCTATCTGCGCGCCGTGGTCGGCCATCTGCACCGTTACTGGTTCGTTCCCGCGCTCGCATTCCCGGGAGTCTGGACCACGCTAATTTCGGGTCAGAACTCGCTGTACACCCTGGCAGCCGCAGGTGGCGCGCTTTGGCTCATGCGCCGTCACCCGGTGGCTGCGGGGGCCTGCATCGCGCTGCTTTGTGTCAAGCCGCAGCTCGGCGTGCTGTTTCCCCTGATGCTCCTCTGCGAGCGGCGCTGGACCACAATGGCTGCGGCAGCGGGATGCTCTGCGTTGTTCGTCGGCCTGACTGTCATGGCCTTCGGCGTCGACATCTACCCGGCATTCCTGCACAGCCTGGCGATGTTCCGCGAAACGGTGGCCGTGAACATCGACACGTTGCGCGGCGCGCCGACGGTCTTCGGTGTGCTGTACGTGGCCGGTGCCAGCATTCCGCTGGCTAACGGCGTGCATGCCGCCGTGGCGCTCTGCACGATCGCGACGTGCGTATGGGTATGGTGCACCAAGCCTCGGCTCGCGCTGAGCGCGTCCGCGCTAGTGGTTGGTACCCTGCTCACGCAGCCCTACCTGATCTACTACGACCTTGCGTGGCTGGCCATTCCCGTGGCCTTGCTCTGCGTCGACATGATCCGGTTTGGCAGCCGTGGATGGGAGCGCCTGCTGCTGATCGTCACCTGGTTCGCGCCGATGCAGGGCCTCAGCCCGTTCTTCATCGACCATGTCCCGCAACTCACGCCCCTCGTGCTGGTGTGCCTCCTTGGCCTGATCGTGCTGCGTCATCAAGCCGCGAGAAGCGCCGCCCAATCCTGAACGGAAGGGCGGCTTCGAGAAGTCTCAGTGCCGCTTGGCGGCGGCCGCGATCGGAATGACGCGGCCATTACCCACGGCGCGGCCTTGCGGACGGCGCTCCTGGTAGCGGCGCTTGACCAGATAGATCGGGCGGCCCTTCGATTCGTCGTAGATGCGGCCGATATATTCGCCCAGCACGCCCAGCCCGATAAGCTGGATGCCACCGAAGAACAGCAGCAGCGACAGTACAGACGCATAACCCGGCACGTCGACCCCGAGGATCAGCGTGCGCGCCACGATGAACGTGCCGTAGCAGAAGGCGATCATGGCGATGAACGACCCGACGTACGTCCAGCTTCGCAGCGGCAGCGTGCTGAAGCTGGTGATACCTTCGAGCGCCAGGTTCCAGAGCCGCCAGCCTGAGAACTTCGATTCCCCGGCGCAGCGCGGCGCGCGCTCGTACTGGACCACTACCGTATTGAAGCCAACCCAGGCAAACAGCCCTTTCATGAAGCGGTGCCGCTCAGGCAACTGCTTCAGCGCGTTGACCACGGCGCGATCCATCAGACGGAAATCCCCGACGTTCTCCGGAATCTTCAGGTCCGACAGCCAGTTATGCACGCGATAGTAGGCCGTCGCGGTCACACGCTTCAGGAACGAATCGCTGGCGCGGCTGGCACGCTGCGCCAGCACCACTTCGGCGCCCTGCCGCCATTTCTCGACGAGGGTGGGAATCAGCTCCGGCGGGTCCTGCAAATCGGCGTCGATCGGGATTACCGCGTCACCGAAGGCTTCGTCGATGCCTGCGGTCAATGCCGCCTCCTTGCCGAAGTTGCGCGTAAGGTCGATCACACGGATGCGGCCATCGCGCCGCGAGATGTCGACGAGCCGCGCGAGCGTGTCGTCGGCGCTGCCATCATTGACGCAGACGATCTCGAAACGCGTGGCTGGCACCGATTCGAGGATCGGCACCACGCGGTCGAAAAACGTCTGCAGCGCGGTGCCCTCGTTGTAGAACGGCACCACCAGCGACAGGAGCTGGATGTTGTCATAGTCGGCCATGATCTCTTTCCTCCCGGCACGCGTTGCCGCGCGCTCCGTCATCAGGCATTGAACGATGCCTTGTCCATCCTTTCCAGCCGGATTCGCCAGACGCCCAGCGCCAACGCGAGCATCAGCCCGAGCGGCAACGGCTGGAATCCGATCTCCGGACCTGTCACACGGCTCCACAGCGGCATCAGCCACAGCAGCACCAGCAACTCCCGCTCGCCCCGCAACCAGCCGGCGCGATGGCCGTGCGCGCCGAGCCAGGCAATTGCCAGCCCGAGGAACACGAGGTCGTAGTCATACAGGTAGGCCGGCACCAGCAACCCGGCCACCACAAGCACGGCGGCACGTAGCGCGAAGCTGCAGGGCCGGGACCACGCATACACCACCGACGCCAGCGCTGCTGCTGCCACCAGACCGTGTATCGCGTAAGGCAACAGCAAGCCGCCACTGATCAGCTTCATTGAGGCAAACACCGTTGGCATCCGCGCCATCAGTGCGGAGCCCTGCTCCACCGACTCGCGCGCCATGGCGGCGTTGCGCAGGAATGCGGCGAAAGGCTCCGAGCCGAACACCAGCAGCGACGCCACCGTCAGCACCAGCGTCGTGAAAGCCATGGCGCCCAGCGCACGCCACGCGCGCGCGCAAAGCAGCGCCACCGGGATCATCAGCGCGAGCTGTGGCTTCATCGCCACCACGCCCAGCAGCACCCCCGCGAGCAACGGACGCGAGCGCAGGCACGTCAGTGCCAGTCCGGCGCAGCCCGCAAGCCACAGCGAGTTCTGTCCGGTGGCCAGCACCACCACGATGCCGGGAAACGCAACCGCCGCCAGCCGGGCATCGCGCCATGGCAACGTGCGACATAGCGCCCACGCAAACCAGGCAACGCCACCCACCAGAAACACAAAAGTGGCCAGTCCATAGGGCAACAGCCCGAACGGCAGTACGAACCACAACGACATGGGCGGATACAGCCAGGGCAGCACACCATCGCCGATGGCAAGCCCGGGCACCGCGGAGAGTTCCACATGCCGCAGCGCGCCCTGATCGTAGGGCGCGGCCGCTCCACTGGATAACGCCAGCTTCGCCGTGCTCCAGAACACGACGAAATCGCCACCCGGTGCGAATACGCCCGGTACCTTCAGCACGCAGGCGCGGAACAGCCAGATCCCGAAGTACAGCGCGTAGCAGGCAATCGCCACGCACGAATAGAGCCGCAACCGGCTGGCATCGAGCCAATGCGAGCGTGACGCATCGTCCCGTGCCCGGCGCGCGGCAGCCTGCAGCGTGGCCATGTCAGGTTCCCACCGGCGCCGGTACCGACGCGGACGCAGTGCGGGCCATGGTCCGACGAACGGCCACGATCACGAGCAATGCCGAGATAACGGGGCCGATCTGCGGCATTCCGAACTTGGGGTTCATCTGTTCGAAGATCGGCAACCACCACGCCACCAGGAACAACAGGCGCTCGCGGTTGGACAGGCCATGACGAATGCCATCGCCGACGAGACCCGCGACCGCGATTCCCATCCACGTCAGTTCGTAGTGACGGACATACGGCGTGGCCAGCAACGCGGCGGCGGCGAGCACCGCGGCGCACAGTGGCGCCTCGCGCGTGCGGGACCATACATAGACGACGGCCGCCGCGGCGGCGAGCGCTGCCAGTCCTTGCACGGCGTAGGCCGAACCGCGGCTCAACCCTGACAGTTGCGCGGCGGCCAGCACCGATGGCATGCCGTACCACCCTTCCGGCGTGCCTTCCACAAGATTTGCGCGGGCCCACGCGACACTGTTCAGGAATGCCGGAATCGTCTCCCAGCCACAGATCACGATGCTGACCGCCGCGAAGATCGCCGCCGTGATGGCGGCGCTCGCCAATGTACGGAAATGGCGACCCGCAATCAGCGCCACCGGAATCAGCAATGCCAGCTGCGGCTTGATGGCCAGCAGCCCGATCAGGACACCGGCCAGAACCGGCCGCTTGCCCAGCAGGCAGATCGCGCCACCGACCAGCGACGCCGTCAGCAGCGAGTTCTGTCCGAGGATGACCGAGACCAGGACAGCCGGCGATGCCAGCACCGGCAGCCACAGGCCGCGCCGCAACATGGAGCCGGCTCCCACCAGCCCGCCAATCGCGCACAGGTAGGCATAGACACTTGCGGCGATGAACAGCACGTAACTGAACGCGAACGGCAATGCGGCCAGCGGCAGGACCACCAGCAGGAACGTTGGCGGATACAGCCACGGCAGGACGGCAGTGTTACCGATGTCGAGCGGCCCGTAGGTCGCCATCACCTCCAGGTGCCTGGCCACGTCGTAGGCCCGCACTGCTCCCTCGCTCAGCGCCAGATACGATGCGCTCCAGAACACGGCGAAATCCGTACCCGGACGACTGACGTGACTATTGGTGAATCCCTCGGTGTACCAGGCCCACGTCACCATCAACACCACGAACAGGAACAGCACGGCCGCGCTGTAGACGCGGGCGCGATCCAGATCCAGCCACGCCCCGCCTTGCCCCCCCGTGTCCGCCCGCACTGCTTCCTGACTCATGACTCACCCCGTTCCCTTGTGTTCTTGCCTTATGTTCTTGCCTTATGTTTTTTGCAGGTGCCATGCCGCGGTCTTGTCCGAACGTCGGCAACGCCTGGTGTTGCCTAAGTCTTGTCACGCGAACGCATTAGCGCAAGGCGCCACACGGGGTCGAGAACGGGCCGGCGCCCCGGAAAACGCGATCCGTGCGCGCAACGTTTCCTTCCTGAATCACGCGCGGATTGGAGGTGGAGAATGGCGTCGCACAAGCGATTGCGGGCGACGCGCAAAGCCAGCGCGCGGGCCGTCCCGCAACGCAGGCAACCACGCGCGTTTCCATTCGGAAACGTTGCCCTCCGCAGGGTCTGCTTCATCCATCAGTCGGGCCGGTGCAGGCATCGCACGGCCATGTACCCACGGTTGTCATCCTCCAGGGCGAACCGTCTGCGTAATGCGGTGCACCTGACTACTTCTTTTGGATGAGCGACACATCCGCCCGACCTAGTGATGTTGGCGATCCATTCATACCGGGGCTGACCCGCCGGTGGGCTCATCCAAAATAAATCAGCGCCCAGCGTTTCCGGCTGGCAACGACGCGGGCCCGAAACGCGGCATTCCGCCCGCATCGCCGCAGCCCCCACCAGGCGGGCCTCCCCGCAAAGCCTTGTGGCACAACGAATTCATCAGGGCTGGCCCACGGATTGCCTATGTCAGCCTGCGGCACCGTCACTCACGGTAAGCCGCAACTGCCAGCGAGCTGTTCGCCGCAGGCAGAAGAACAAAGATTCGGGGAGCAACACCATGCCAGCTATCGGTCAGCTCGTGAGAATGCATCGGACCATGGGTCGCATCGCCGCCGCTCGCAGCGGCGGCAGCGTGCCCTACCGTTGCATGGTTCGCGCAAGCCACGCCCAACACGCGGCACGGTGCATCCATGCCTCCGCCGAACGACGGCTGCAGGCGCGTTGCCCTCACGGCGCAAGCGTCGGCGCTGGCCGTTGGCCATTTCATTGCTGCGCGATCTGCGCGCCGCCGTCCTGCCGCTTCCTCCCGCTCTGAAATCACAGATGTCTGTTCGAAGTTTCTGTCCGTAGTCGCAAGCGTGCTTTTCAACCCAAGGAGTCCACCATGCAACGTCTGACCCAAAACCTGAAGCGTTTCGTCCGTGACGAAGACGGCGTCACCGCCATCGAATACGGCCTGATCGCCGCGCTCATCGCCGTCGTGATCATCGCCTCGGTACAAATCGTCGGCCAGAACCTGAGCAAGGTCTTCAGCTTCATCGGCGCCGAACTGGCCTGACGGCTCGACGGTTCGCAGCGTGGCCGGTTCATGTGCCACGCCGCGAACCGTTGATACCGGCCATCACGGACCACCTCCCAAGGAGAGCCACATGTCAAACCACTTTGTCAGCCTGAAGGCGTTCCTCCGCGACGACGACGGCGTCACCGCCATCGAGTACGGCCTGATCGCCGCCTTGATCGCGGTCGTGATCATCGCCTCGGTGCAGATCGTCGGCACGAACCTGAGCAGCATCTTCAGCATGATCGCCTCGGAACTGTCCTGAGCCAAGCCACCCGACACGACACGCCATCGAGGAGACCACCATGTCCAGTCTCAAGACCATGTGCGACACCTTCCGACGTGACGCGCGCGGCGTGACGTCCATCGAGTACGCGTTGCTGGGGGCGCTGATTGCCATGGTCATCATCGGCGCGGTGAGTCTCCTCGGCACCAATCTCAAGGCGCTCTACGACATGGTCGCCGCGGAGGTGCCCTGAAACGGGCCGCACCCAACCAGAACGAGCCGAGCACGCCATGACCACCATCCCGACGCTCTCACCCTATATCGGCCCCATCGTCATCGCGGTGGTGCTGACCGCCGCCGCCACGGACCTGCAGCGGCGCCGCATTCCGAACTGGCTGACGTTTGGCGCGTGGCTGGTGGCGTTGCCCGTCCAGATGACGATCCACGGCCTGGCCGCCGGCGCGTCCGCCTGGGCGCTGGGCTGGCTGACGGGCCTTGGCATCTTCCTGCCCATTTACCTGCTGCGCGGCATGGCCGCTGGCGACGTCAAGTTGATGGCCGCCGTGGGTGCGTGGCTCGGCGCAAGTCTTGCCGCATCGATCGCGCTGGCGTCGTTCGTCATCGGAGGCGTGTGGGCCCTGACGCTTGTGCTGGCATCCGGCAAGGGCCGCCAGGTCGTGCGCAACATCGGCGGGATCGCGCTCACTGGACAAGGTGGCACATCAGTCGGTTCCCTGCCCTATGGGGTAGCGATCGCGGCCGGCACGCTGACCATGCTGTTCGCCAGCACGTGATGGACCAACAGGACCGCAAGGGACAAACACAAGGGGAACGGCAATGTTAGAGCACCATGAAGCAGGCCAGGCAACAAGACTCCCCGAGGCAGTCGCCTCGATGGTGCGGCATGCCCAGGCCGATCACGACGCGCTGCCGGCCTGGCACGTTCCGCCGCGATCCATCGCGGATACCGGTCTGGATATCTCGTTGCTGCTGGGCTTGTTGCTGAAAGCCGCCTACCTGCACCGCAGCGTCTCCCTGACGATTCTGACGGACACGCTCAAGCTGCCCGCTTCGGTCGTGAACGAGATCGCGGCCGTCGCCGTTCGCGAGCGGCTGCTGGAAGTGGCCCATCGCGGCGCCAGCGACATCGACGTGCGATTCCGCCTGACCGACGCAGGCTACGCCCGCGCCGCGGAGACCTCGGCCCGCTGCAGCTACTCCGGTGCCGCGCCGGTCACGCTTCAGGCTTACCTCGATGCGATCCAGCATCACTCGATCCATCACACATCGGTCACGAAGGCGGATGTCACCGCGGCATTCCACAACCTGGTGGCGCCGGTCCATCTGCTCGACAGCATCGGCATGGCGCTGAACACCGCCCGCGCGCTGATGATCTACGGCCCGCCGGGCAGCGGCAAGACCTACCTGGCGCAGCGACTTGGCGCGCTGTTGCCCGGCGCGGTGCCCGTGCCCCATGCGATCACCGTGGCGGGCGAGATCATCCAGATCATGGACCCGCTCGTGCACACGCCCATCGACGACAGCGAGGCTTCGTCCGCCCGCCGGTCAATAGACCGCCGCTGGGTCGTCTGCCATCGTCCCGTCGTGCTGACCGGGGGCGAACTGACGCTGTCGATGCTCGACCTGCGCTACGACAGCAACTCGGGCTTCTATCAGGCACCCCCGCACATGAAGGCCAACAACGGCATCTACATCGTGGATGACCTTGGCCGGCAGATGGTCGGTGTCGAACAGTTACTGAATCGCTGGATCGTACCGCTGGACCGTGGCATCGACATGTTCACGCTTCATAGCGGCGTGCGGTTCTCGGTGCCCTTCGACGTATGGCCGGTGTTCTCGACCAACCTTGAGCCCACGGACCTCAGCGACGATGCCTTCCTGCGCCGGCTTGGCAGCAAGCTCTACGTGGGCCCGCTGTCGATCGACGACTACCGCGAAGTCTGCCTGCGCACGGCCACCGAACTCGGTCTGACGTGGCCGGAGTCCGCCTTCGATTTCCTGCTGGAGAGCCTGCATTTCTCCAGCGACACCCCCCTGCTCGCGTGCATCCCGCGCGACCTGTTGCGGCTTGTGGCATCGCACGTGCGCTACCACGGCCACGCACCGCAAGTCACGGAAGAGAGCCTGTGCCGCGCCTGGCAGGGCTACTACGGATTGCAGGGCAAACCGGAAGCACCACCGCCGGACAACGAACACCGCTGGCCCGCCGGCCATCGTGCAGCGGGCTAAGTCAGCCCAACCAGGAAGGAAGCAAGTACATACGTAGGGGAGAGTCATCATGAAGAACACGCGAGCAATCCTGATGCTGCTGGTTGCGCTGGTGGCCGGCGCGGCGGCGGTGGTTTCCGCATCCCGCTGGCTGCTGCAGCAGTCGTCCAGCTCGGTCAAGCAGGTGGTAGTGGCCGCGAACGATCTCGATCTCGGCCAGCCGCTCAACGGCAGCCAGCTCAAGCTCGTCAGCTGGCCCGCCGGCAGTGTGCCGCCCGGTGCGTTCGAAGACCCCAAGACACTGGACGGGCGCGTGGTCCGCACCAGCCTGCAACGCGGCGAGCCCATTATCGACGCGAAGCTGGCGCCGGTGGGCACCAAGGGCGGCCTCTCCGCCGTCATCAACGACGGCAAGCGCGCCATCACGGTTCGCGTCAACGATGTGGTGGGCGTGGCTGGCTTCGCGCTGCCAGGCAATTACGTCGATGTGATCGTCAACACCAACGAGGACACCAAGAGCGCGCAGAACGGCAGCATCTCGAAGATCGTGCTCGAGAAGATTCTGGTGCTGGCCGTGGCGCAACAGGTCAGCCGCGATGACACGCAGCCGAAGGTGGTCAACGCCGTGACGCTGGAAGTCTCGCCGGATCAGGCCGAGAAGCTCGACGTGGCGCGCAGCGTGGGAACGCTGTCGCTGGTGCTGCGCAATCAGATGGACGTGGCCGACATCAACACCGGCGGCGCCACCAAGCACACGCTGCTCGGCAAGGCCGAACTGCCCGCGCCGGCTCCGCTCGCTGCGCCGGCTCCCGTTACGCGCACGGTGGTCAAGACCCGCACGGTCGCCGCCGCACCGCGCGCTGGCAACTGTGTCGGCGTGCTCGCAGGCATCCAGGGCAGCCTGGAGTGCTTCTGACCGCAAAGGGTGAAACAGACGAAGCACCGAGACACCTAGACGCTTAGCGCATCCAGATCCGCTTCACTCTCCGGGGGGAGATCAAAAATGAACCAGAAGACAACTGAAGCAGCACGCGGCACACGCCACTTCGTCCTGGCCGCCATCCTCTGCACACCACTCGCCGCGGCGGCACAGGTCGCGGTAGAAGCCGGCAACGTCGCCAGGTCGACCACGCCGGCGGCGGCCTCGCCAGCGGTCAAGGTCCCGGGAGGGCCTGTGCAGATGACCATCAGCATGGCGCCCGTGCCCGCCGCCCCCTCGATTGCCGCTGACGCCCGTGGCCCGAACTGCTCCGGCGCGATCCGCAACGAATCGAGCGTGATCGTGCCGATCGGCAAGTCGCAGCTGATTCCGCTGCCCGAGCCAGTGCGCAACCGTACCCTGGGCAACCCGAACATCGTGCAGGCCACGATGGTGTCGCCGCAGACGCTCTATGTCCTCGGGCGCACCGTGGGCACCACCAACATGATCGTGCAGGGCCGCAGTGGCGGTTGCAGCATCATCAACGTGGTGGTCAACGCGGACGCTAACGGATTGCAGACCTCGCTGGCCCAGTTGCTGCCGGGTGAATCGGGCATCCGCGTGATGACCGCCGCGGACAATCTGGTGCTGACCGGCAGCGTCTCCAGTTCACAGGCGGCACTGCAGGCCATGGATATCGCCCAGGCGTACGCCAACGCGGCACAGGGCGACGGCGCCAACGGCAAGAAGGGCGGCGTGCTCAACATGATGTCCGTCGACACCCCGCAGCAGGTGATGCTGGAGGTGAAGGTTGCCGAAGTCTCCAAGACGCTGCTCAACCAGCTCGGTTCGGCAGTCAATATCCAGGGCGGCTTCGGATCGTGGACCGGCGGCGTGATCTCGAATCTGCTCACGGGTGCGGCGGCCGGCATCTTCGGTAGCAAGGCCAACAACAAGCCGTTCAATCTCGCGATCGATGCGCAGAAGAACGACAGCCTGGTAAAGGTTCTGGCCGAACCGAATCTGGTCACCATCAGCGGCCAGGAAGCCAGCTTCCTCGCTGGCGGCAAGATCTACATCCCGGTCGCGCAGAGCAACGCGCTCGGTGGCGCCTCCACCATCACGCTGCAGGAAGAAGAGTTCGGCGTGGGGCTGAAGTTCACCCCGACCGTGCTGGCCAACGGACGGATCCACCTGAAGGTGTCGCCGGAAGTCTCGGAACTGTCGCCCACTGGCGCAACGGTCAGCGGCAGCACGCTGACCGGACAGACGATCCTGCCGCTCATCACGACACGCCGCGCCTCCACCACCGTGCAGATGCGCGATGGCGAGAGCTTCGCGATCGGTGGCCTGCTGCAGGACAGCGCACGTGGCTCGCTGAAGGCACTGCCTGGCGCCGGTGAGGTTCCGGTGCTTGGCACGCTGTTCCGCAGCACGCAGTTCCAGCAAGACCTGACCGAGCTGGTGTTCATCATCACGCCGCACCTGGTCAAGCCGATGCAGACGCAGAACTACCCGCTGCCGACCGACGGCTTCACCACGCCTGACCCGCTGTCGCTCTACTTCATGGGCAACATGGAAGGCAAGGGCAGGCCTGCTCCGCAGCCGGCACCGGTGCCTTCGCAACCCGCCGCGCCCGCCACGGCACCTGCCCCCGTGCCTTCGACCCCGCGCAGCGAAACCGGCCCGACCACGTCGGTTCCCACCAGCCCCACTCCGATCGGCAAGCTCCTGGACGAGCCGGCGCCGTCGGCCCCTGCGGCTTCGCCAGCGCCAGTCGCAACCGTGGGGCCACGGCCGCCCGAGGACAACAGCGCGCGTGTCGCGCGCATCGAGGCCACCGCGCTCCGCCTGGCCCAGGCAAAGGCCGGTGCCGCGACCACCCCCGGCACCACTGGCAGCAACTGATCCGCCGCGCGCAAGGGACACCAAGGAGAACGATCATGAACAAGACACTCAAGCTTTCGCGTGGCGCCACAGTGCTGGCGTTTGGCACCCTGGCCTGCATCGGACTGTCGGGCTGCATGACCTCGACGCCGTCTTGGGACCAGCATCGCGGCGAGGCCCTCGCCGCGGTCAAGCAGCAGCAGATCATCAACCCGGATGCGCCTACCGGATTGCCGACCATGGACGGCACCGATGGCAAGACCGCCGTGGCCGCCATGCGTAACTTCGACCGCTCGCTGATCCGCGTCCAGACCGGAGCGGGCAGCCCCGTCGGTGGTTTCGGCATCGACTTCGGCGCGGGCGGGTATGGCGGCGTGGGTATGGGCGGCGGCAGCCAACGCTAAGCAAACCGCGGGGAGCACCATCATGTCCACAACCAGGTCTCGCGGCATGTCACTGCCTCGCATTCACGAGAGGCAGCGCGGCGCCGTTGCCATCATTGTCGGGATCATGATCGTGGTGCTGGTCGGCTTCATCGGCCTGGCACTCGATCTCGGCAAACTGTATGTGAGCAAGAGCGAGTTGCAGAATCGCGCGGATTCGTGCGCGCTGGCCGCAGCGCGCGACCTGACCGGTGCTACCCCGCTAACGGTTTCCGAAGCCGCCGGCCTGACCGCGGCGGCCCGCAACCTGGTGCTTTTCCAGGGCAACCTGGAAAAGCAGCCGAACATCACATCGGCCGAATCCGTGACCTACAGCGATTCGCTGGCGGATCCCTTTCTGGACAAGAACTCTGTCACCTATGCGCTGAACACGATCAAGTACGTCAAATGCGACGTCTCGCGCGGCAACATCGCGAACTGGTTCGCGCAGGTACTGAATGCAATTCCTGGCATCCACATCGGAGCGAACACGGTTGGGGCCTTCGCTGTCGCAACGACGACTTCGGCGCAGACCACCTGCGCGATTCCTGTGTATATCTGCAGACCCGACACCGCCACGCCGGCGGTGCCTGGCGGATACACGATCGGTCAATGGCTGACAGCCAAGATAGGGACCTCGGGCGGGGGCGTCTACGGAGGTGGGAACTTCGGCTGGGCCGACCTGAGCGGTGGCAAGGGCAACACACCTGCTCTGGACACCCAGCTTCAGGGAGCGGGGCAATGCAATCTGCCCGCCTTGAACACCCAGATCGGTACAACCGGCAACAAGGCCTCGCTCTCGGACGCGTGGAACAGCCGCTTCGGCATCGCCACGAACAAGACCACCGGCGTGACCGACTTTACGGGTTTCGCCTACACGAGCACAACGTGGACGGCGCAGAGCAATGCTTACAACGGCACATCGACCGACAGCAAGGGGGCCTCCCAGCCGAACTTCCTGGCTGCCCGCAAGGCTTATCAGCCCTATCAGGGTGACTCCGTTACCGGCCTGAGCACGAAAGGCACAGCCGCGTCGCAGGCCACCTATCAGGCTGGCGCTGACCGGCGCCTGGTGCTGGCGCCGATCGTCGACTGCTCGACGTTCAGCACGCCGGGCACCCATCAGGCCAACGTCACGGGCTGGGCCTGCGTGTTGATGGTCGATCCCATGCAGCAGGGCGGCAACATCGACACGGTGCATCTCGAATATCGCGGCGACTCGAGCCTGCCGGGCAGCCCCTGCGCCACGCAGGGCAT
The DNA here is from genome assembly GCF_000812445.1 of Cupriavidus sp. SHE. Lineage (NCBI taxonomy): Bacteria > Pseudomonadati > Pseudomonadota > Betaproteobacteria > Burkholderiales > Burkholderiaceae > Cupriavidus > Cupriavidus sp. SHE. The sequence continues at coordinate 68,091 of NZ_JWMB01000031.1, forward strand.
GCCGGGCGCGAGTACCGGCGTCGGCCCGCTCGTCCCGGTGCTGGTGCAATAGGAGTCGATCATGAAACGACTGACCAACGCACACAGGCAATCCCGCAGGCGCCAGCGCGGCGTTGCCGCAGTCGAGTTCGGCATCATGCTCGTGCCGATGCTGCTGATGGCGTGCGGCGTGGCCGAGTTCGGCCGCGCGATCTACCAGTACGACACGCTGACCAAGGCCACCCGCTCGGCAGCACGTTACCTGTCGCAGTATTCGCCCGATGACGTCGCCTATCCGACGGCGGCCACCAAGTGCCTGGCGGCCTACGGTAACACCGGCTGCTCGGGCCAGCCTCTGGCACCCGGGTTGACCACCGCCATGGTGATCATCTGCGATCGCGTCGATTCGTCCGGCTGCCCCGGCGTCACCCAAACGTTCAGCAACGTCGCGACCTACGACAGCACTGGTGGCGGCAGCGGCACGCAGGCCGGCACCGTGAACCTGATCGCCGTCAGGATCAGCGGCTACACCTACACGCCGCTGCAGTCGTTCATCAACGTGTCCGGCCTGACGTTCGGCGACATCACCACCGTCATGAGGCAAGTGCTATGAAACATCGCGCCCATCCGCTCCGCTTCGCACGCCAGCGCGGCCTGGCCGCCGTGGAGTTCGCCCTTATCGCCGGTATGTTCTTCACGCTGCTGATCGGCATCATGGAGTTCTCGCGCGTGCTGTTCTACTGGAACACCGCCGCTGAAGTCACGCGCCTGGCCGCGCGGTCGGCCGTGGTCTGCGATTCCGGCGCCAGCATCATCAAGACCAGGATGGAAAACATGTTGCCGATACTGCAGGACTCGAACATCAGCGTGGCCTACTCGCCGACGGGCTGCGACAGCGATCCCGCCACGGCGCGCTCCACATGTCAGACAGTAACCGTGAGCGTGTCCAACGTGACCATCGCCACCATGATCCCCGTGATGCGGTTGCGCATCGGCATGCCGCCGTTCACGACCACCATGACACGCGAGAGCATGCAGACATCGACCGGCGGGTCGGTGTGTAGCTGACACCCAATTCACGCATTTCCACCCATTCCACCCATCCGACCCGAACATCGCGAGGACACCATGCTGAAGATCCTGATTGCATCCGATGACACCGCACGGCTGGCGGAGATCAATCGGCTCGCTACCATCGCCGGAAACTTCCAGACCACGTCGCTGCAGGAAGGTCTGGCGCGGCTGCCGTTCCAGGCGAGCCGGCTGCGCATGGCCGATCTGCTGGTGCTCGATCTGTCCGAAATCGGACCCGCGCAGATGTTCGGGGTGGAAACCCTGCGCCAGCAGCACCCCGAACTGCCCTGCATCCTGATCACGCAATCCCAGGATTCCAGCGTGCTGATCCAGGCGATGCGTGCCGGCGTGCGCGATGTGCTGCCATGGCCGCTGGACAAAGGCCAGCTTGTCGAGGCGCTGAAGCGCGTGGAAGCCACGCACGTGCCGCGCATGCAGGAGGTAGCGCAGGTCATATCGATGATCTCCTGCAAGGGTGGCGCTGGCACCAGCTTCGTGGCCGCAAACCTTGGCGACGCCCTCGCCCGCCACTTCGGCAAGCGTGTGCTCGTCGTCGACCTGAACCGGTACTTCGGGGATCTGACGTACATCGTGACCGACAAGGCGCCGCCCAGCACATTGTCGGAAATCTGCAGCCAGATCGATCGCATGGACGCGGCGTTCCTGGAAGCCTGTCTCGTTCACGTGGACAACGGATTCGACATGCTGGCGGGCGCGGCCGACCCAGTGCGTGCCAGCCAGATCCAGAAGGAAAAGCTCGAGTGGATCCTGTCGGTCATGCAGCCGAACTACGACTACGTGATTTTCGACGTCGGGCAGAGCATCGACCCGCTGTCGATCAGCATGCTCGACCACAGCGACCGCATTTGCGTGGTGACCGAGCCGAGCATCGCATTCGGCCGCCCCAGCCGCCGGTTGCTCGACATCCTGCGCGCGCTGCACTACCCCGACGACAAGATTCGCGTGGTGCTGAACCGCGTAGGTCGCAAGAACGAAGTGCCCCGAACCACCATGGAAGAGATCTTCGGCATGAAGGTGGCCTTCACCCTGCCAGACGATCCGGCGGCCGTGGACGAAGCCGTCAGCCACGGGGAGCCGGTTGCGAAGCTGAGCAAGCGCAGCAGCATCGCCCGGGCGCTGCAGGCGATGGCCATGCAACTGGCGCCCACGCATGAAGCCGAGCGCCGCGGCCGGCAGGAGGGCGTGTCGCCGTTGCGCAAGCTGATGCTGCGCGCCCGTAGCACCTGAATCCGCAGGCCACCGATCCGTCAGAACCATCAGAGTCGTCAGTGCCATCCGTGCCACCCGAACCGAATACGCTTAGCAAGGAGTCCATCATGTCAATCCGCGAACAGCTCGCCAGCGCCGGGACACCCCACACGGCAAATGGTCACGCCGCGATCCATTTCTCGATGGCCACCAACACGACATCGCCCGGGTACCACGCGCTGAAGCGCGACGTGCACGAGACCGTGCTGGACCGCGTGGAGCTGGAGCGCCTGGCGCACTTCCCGCAGGAGCAGGTGCGCCAGGAGATCGCCTCGCTGGTGAGCCTGATCATCGAGGAACATAAGGTGCTGCTCAATGACAACGAGCGGCGACAACTCACCGTCGAGATCTATGACGAGATGTTCGGCTTCGGGCCGCTGGAACCACTGTTGAAGGACCCCACGGTCTCGGACATCCTGGTCAACACGGCACGACAAACCTACGTGGAGCGGCGCGGCAAGCTCGAACTGACGAATGTGGTGTTCTATGACGACGCCCATCTGATGAAAGTCATCGAGAAAATCGTGTCGCGCGTCGGCCGCCGCATCGACGAAACCAGCCCGATGGTGGATGCGCGCCTGCCGGACGGCTCCCGCGTTAACGCCATCATCCCGCCGTCTGCCATCGATGGTCCGCTGCTGTCGATTCGTCGCTTCTCCGTGAACCCGCTGCAGGTGTCCGATCTGGTCGAGCTGAAGAGCCTCACGCAGCCGATGGCGCAAATGCTGCAGGCGCTGGCGCATGCCAAGATCAACGTGCTGGTCTCGGGCGGCACGGGCAGCGGGAAGACCACGCTGCTTAACATCCTGTCCGGTTTCATCCCGGAAGACGAGCGCGTGGTGACCATCGAGGATGCCGCCGAACTGCAACTGCGCCAGCCTCATGTCCTGCGCCTGGAAACCCGGCCGCCCAATATCGAGGGCAAGGGAGAAATCAACCAGCGCGCACTGGTGCGCAACGCGCTGCGGATGCGTCCGGACCGCATCATCCTCGGCGAAATCCGTGGCGGCGAGGCGCTGGACATGCTCAACGCCATGAACACCGGCCACGAGGGCTCACTCACGACGATCCACGCCAACACCCCGCGCGATGCGCTGACGCGGCTCGAGAACATGGTCAGCATGGCAGGCCTGACCATGCCGGCCAAGGCCATGCGCCAGCAGATCGCCTCGGCGATCACGGTGATCGTGCAGGCGGCGCGTCTGACCGACGGGCGGCGCAAGATCATCAGCATCCAGGAAATCACTGGCATGGAAGGCGACATCATCAACACGCAGGAGATCTTCACGTTCCAGCGCACGGGTGTGGCCGAGGATGGCACGGTCCGCGGCCACTTCAAGGCCACGGGCGTGTATCCGAAGTTTGCGGAGCGGCTGCGCGTCTTTGGCGTCGGGCTGCCGGACGAGACCTACGATCCCGCGCGGCGCTACGAAGTCTGAGCCCACGCACTGATCAACGACAACATATCCGGGGGGTAACACATGAGCACGATCTTCTATGCCTTCGGCATCCTGCTGTTCGTCGCCGTGGTGCTCAGTGTCGAAGCCATCTATCTGTGGTGGAACAATGCCCACGGCCCCGCGGCCAAACGCATCGAAGCGCGGCTGAGAGCGCTTTCTGCCGGCGGACACGTCAGCGCAGAACGACTGTCCATTCTCAAGAAGCGCCTGCTCAGCGATTCGCCGCGGATGCAGCGCTGGCTCATGAGCGTGCCGCGTATCGGCGCGCTGGACCGCTGGCTCGAGCAGTCCGGCAGCACATGGTCCGTGGCACAGCTGTTCGGCTACTGCGGCCTGGTGGTGCTGTGCGCGGTGGCGCTGATTCCGCTGGTGCCGGTGCCGCTGCCGATCATACTGGGCTGCGTGGCGTTCGTCTGGTTGCTGCCGTTCCTGCATGTCATGCGGCTGCGCACAAAGCGGCTCAAGCAAATGGAAGTGCAGCTGCCAGACGCCGTCGACATGATCAGCCGCGCGCTGCGTGCTGGCCACTCGTTCGCCGGGGCGCTCGGCATGGTCGGCCAGGAAATCAAGGCGCCGCTGGGTCCCGAGTTCCGCACCACGTTCGAAGAGATCAACTACGGCGTGGCGCTCGACGAGGCCATGACGAACCTCGCCATGCGTGTGCCTGTGGGCGACCTCCGCTACTTCGTCATCGCCGTGCTGATCCAGCGCGAGAGTGGCGGCAACCTCGCGGAGATCCTCGACACGATCGCCACGATGGTGCGCGAGCGGTTGAAGCTCTTCGACAAGATCCGCGTGCTCTCGGCCGAAGGGCGACTCTCCGCGTGGATTCTCGGCCTGCTGCCATTCGGCACGGCGGGCCTGATCATGGTGGTCAATCCGGGCTTCATGCGGGTGCTGTGGGAAGACCCGATTGGCTGGCGAATGGTAGGTGCCGCCATGACGTCGATGATCTTCGGCGTGCTGTGGATGCGCAAGATCATCCGCATCCGGGTATGAGTCAGATAACAACAGGCAGGCTTGAGCGCGCATCCTGAGGGGGAGTCGATCATGCAAGACATCATGCAGGGGTTTCGGGCAGACCAGTTGATTGTGCTGGCGCTGGTCTTCGTTGCGGCGTTCGGCACGGTACTTGGCGTGCTCTATGTGTTCTCGCCAGACCGCATGCGCGGCAGGATGGAGCAGATCGCCAGCGAGACTGGCACTGTCCCGGGCAACGCCGGGCAGCAGCAGGCCTGGGTCGAGAAGCTCGTGAAATGGGCGCAGCCTGTCTCGCGGCTCTCGTTGCCCAAGGAGGGTTGGGAGAGTTCGCAGCTGCGCGTGCGCTTCATGAACGCCGGATGGCGCGATGCGAGCGCCGCCCCGCTGTACTTCGCCGCCAAGACACTGCTGGCGGTGGCGCTCCCGATGATCGGACTGATCGCGACAAGCAGCGTCCCGGCATTCCAGGAACAGAGCACGACGTTCGCGGTGCTGGCGGTGCTGGCCGCGATCGGTTACTACATTCCGAACATCGTGCTGTCCCGGAAAGTGACGGCACGCCAGAGAACGGTGTTCGAGGAGTTCCCCGACGTCATCGACCTGCTGACGGTCTGCGTGGAAGCCGGCCTCGGCCTCGATGCCGCGCTGATGCGCGTGGCCGACGAACTTGCGCTGCGCTGCCCGGTGCTGGCCGATGAACTGCAACTGATGCTGCTGGAGCTCCGCTCCGGCTTCTCGAAGGAGAAAGCGTTGAGCAATCTGTCGCTGCGCACCGGCGTCGAGGACGTCGACAAGTTCGCATCCATGCTGATCCAGGCGGACCGCTTCGGCACCAGCCTTGGCGAATCCTTACGGGTGCTGTCCGACATGCTTCGCACCAAGCGCCGGATGCGCGCGGAAGAGCAGGCGGCGAAGATCGCGCTGAAGCTGCTGTTCCCGCTGATTTTCACGATCTTCCCCACGCTCCTGCTGGTGTTGCTAGGACCCGCATTCATCCAGATCTACCGCGTGTTGCTGCCAACCATGACCGGCACCAACTGACGTTCGCTCTAGCGGCGCCTTGCCATAGCGGTTCCCCCGGCTGTCTTGCCCTGGTGCAACACCAGGTGGACAGTCTTGCCCGGACAGTGTCCGGGCTTTTCTGCATTCTGCGGCGGCGACGCGTCAGTGTCCCGGCGGGCGGCTTGACCCGCGCGCCAGTCTTCTGAAAAATACGGGGCAAACCCATCCCCCACCCCTGTCCGTACGGACATCCGGGAGCCGCCGCATGAAGATCCGCATCCTGAGCGATCTGCACATCGAACACAACATGCCCGAGGAGGTCCCCGCCTGTGGCGCGGACCTCACGATCCTGGCCGGAGACATCGCCAACGGCCGCGACGGCATCGACTGGGCGGCGCGCGTGTTCGACGGGCCCGTGCTCTACGTGCCGGGCAATCACGAGTACTACGAGAGCACCTTCGATGCGGTGAGCCGGCAGATGACGGACGCGGCCGGAGAATCCGGCAACGTCACGCTTCTTAGCGAGGGCATCGCCGAGTTCGAGGACGCCGACGGCCAGCGCGTGCGCGTGATCGGCACCACGTGGTGGACCGACTACTGCCTCTATGGCGTCGATCGTGTCGAAGAAGCCATGCAGGCGTGCTCGCGCGTGATGCTTGATCATCGCCTGATCGCTACCGCAGATGCCGACGGCCAGCACCGCCCTTTCACGCCTGCCGATGCACTGGCTCGCCATCGCGCGGCCACGGCCTGGCTGGCCGATGCGCTGGCGCAACCGTTCGACGGCAAGACCGTGGTGGTCACCCATCACGGCCCCGACCTCGGCAGCCTCGACGCACGCTATGCGCACGACATCGTCTCGGCCGGCTTCATCTCCCGCCGACCGGATCTGGTGGCCCAGGCCGACCTCTGGATCCATGGCCATACCCATACGAGCTTCGACTACTGGATCGACAGTTCACGCGTGGTGTGCAACCCGCGCGGCTACATCTCCCGGCGCAGTGGCGAGCCGGAGAACCCGGCGTTCGACTGGAGCAAGGCTGTGACGCTTTGAGACGGCTTACGAATACAAATTTCGATTTGTGTTCGTAAGAGACTTACTGCCTGCACCGTACGCCGACAAGCGCGGGCCGATCTCGTCGCCGCCCGGCATCTGGCCGTGGCAAAGCGCCAAGCGCCGATGGTCGTCACGTATCGCTCGATGCGCCAAGCTGTGACGCCTGCGGCCTGAGTGGCTCTGGCGCCGCGCCGACGCGTTCGAGCACATTCCCACGCGCCTCGATCTTCACGGGATCGGTCTTCTTCCACTGCTTCTTCGGAATGACCAGCTTCCACACCGCGTTGTTGCCCGCGTCGCGGAACAACGCCGCGACGCCGACGTACTCGCAGTCTTCCTGCATCGGTTCTGCGAGACTCACGCTCGCCGCCGGGCGTAGCACCACATCCTTGCTTGCGAGCAGATCCGCCTTCAGCGACGCCAGGTCATGCGTCTGCAACTGCGCGTAGCTCAGTTGTTCGAAGGCCTGCGGCGTTTTCAGCTGATAGATCCGCACCACTGTCGACAACGATTCGCCTGCGCTGTTTGTATTTAACGACGACCTGCTGATGAGATCGAGGTTCATGGTCTTGACCTGCGTCGTGAAAGCCCACTTCGCTGCTTCCACTGTGCTGTTCTTCACGGCTTGTCCGACCCCGCAGCCGGCAACGGTAAGGGTGGCGACTAAGGCTATGCCCCCGTTTCGCAGCGCTTGCTTCATCGTGTTCATCCCTTCGTTCTAGTGTGCTGCTTGATCTCATTGACTGCGATGGCTTAGGGGCGCGGATGCTCCGGCACTAAATCCATTCCATGTTCCCAATCTCACGCGTGTGATCGCGTCTTCCTGGGGCGCGTTGGCGGAGGCCACGGAGCACCGGAGTTGCGTGCTGTACCCAAGGCTCACCGCATTCGAGTTCAGGACCGGAGCCGGCATCAGCGCTGGCCGTACCCGCATCTCCAGATGCGCGTGCGCGGCATGGCCAAGGTAGAAGCGCAACAGCGCCATCACCTCCCGGTATATGGCCCGACCCGGCATCAACCCAAGCACCGATTCGGGCGTCTGGGGCGTGATCACCACGCGTACCGCATTGGCACAGTCGTAGAAACCTCGCCCCAGCACACAGTTCTCGCCGAGTGGCATGCGCTCGGTGGCATCGAGGCGCACCCACACGGGGTAGAACTCCTCCACCAGGATCCGCGCATCTGGCACGGCATGCTGCAACACGCCGGCAAGGCCCTCTGCAGTCCGTGTGCGCTGGCTGGCAAGTCCCAGCATCGACAACAGCTTGCGCGGGCTGACGGTGCCTTCGACATGTTCGGCGTGTTCGACACCGGGCTGCCCGGCTCCCGGCTCGCGCAGCCCCAGCCCGAGCAGACTGAGCAGGTAGCGTGAAACCTCGTCCTGTCCGCCCGACAGAAAACCCATCGGATAGCGATACTTGCGCGCGACCCGGTAGAACTGCGTGACAACGCGGTGGTGAAACAGGTCCAGGAAGGCCGCCAGCGGCTCTGCGCCATCACGACGCTGAGCAATCTCGTCCACGAAGTAGGACGGCATACGCGCGTCGACGCCATACAGGCCAAGGAAGGCTGTGCGAATGACTGGTGGCCGGTCTGGGTAGTCATCGTCGTAGTCGACCGAATCGATCTCCCGCCCCGGGAACCCAAGCCCCCCACTGGAACGGAAGCGCACCGGTTCGTCGGCCAGGGAATCCGTGGTGCCCAGCGGCGGGCGCTGCGGCGCGGATAGCTCGATCAGTTCACACAGCCGGAAGAAATTCATCCGTGGTGCGTTGGCGAGCAACGCTCGCAACAAGGGGCCCTCCTTCTGGGGTGACATGGTCTGACTCGGTGCGCTCAAAACGGAGCCCCCTCCCCTTTGCTGTCGGGCCACACCTGGCGCTTGCCGCTAGGCTGCGACACGATCACCAAGCGCGTGTAGAGATTGACGGTTGCGTATAGCGACAGGAAGCGGTTAAGCATCTCGCCAAACAATTCCACATCGCCTTCGCCGGCAAAGCGCGTGCTATCCAGCAGCACTTCGATCTCTACGCCGCGCAACAGGCCACCTTTGACGAGCTTCTGGAGCGGGCGGTGCCGCACGTCTGTGATGGCCTCGATACGCCGGCGGTTCAGTTCCCCATCGGTCCAGTCGTACAGCGCCAGGCTGCCGCGCAGAACTTCGGCGTCGAGCAGCGACAGGTAGTTGGGCGCCAGGTGCGACAGCACGCGCCAATGGAACCGATCGCCGGAGGGCGGATACACCGGCAGCGTCGGCGCGGTCAGGTTGCGCACGGTGCCAATGTGTGTGAATCCCCCGCTCGTGCGGGTGATGCCTGCCTCGCGCAGGCCCTTGCGCGGCAGCATGCCGTTGGTGCCGGTGACCGACAGCGACAGCGTCTCCTCGGGCAGGAACTGTTGATGATCCCAGGCGTGCCCTCCCAGCACAACCCAGGTGTCGAACCTCCCCGAAGGACCGCGGCGCACGCGGGTGTGGAAATAGCGCTCCGGCATCTCATGACGCAGCATGCCGCCCCGATGGCGGAACGCAGCGAACGGCGCGTACTCGAAGCGCTTGCCACTGCCCGTCTCGAATCCCCGTACGGTTTCCACCGAATAGGGTTCCACATGCTGTCCGTGCTGCTCCATGGCCCGCACCCGGTACTCGGTCTCGAAGTGGGTGATGGTGATCGGGTCGGCTTCCAGCTCGAACAGGTTGATGATCGGCGTGCAAAAAAGACGCACGTTATCGGCCGAGAAGCGCATGTCATCCGGGAAAGGCCGATTGAGTACCACCTCCACATCAAAGTGCTCGACGCCTTCCGGGATGGCGTCCAGATCGAGCCCCACGAGATCCACGAACATGAACTTCTCGGGGAAGGTGAAGTACTCCAGCAACAGTTGGTAGCCGCCGAAGGCGTTGTCAGCCTTCGGCCACAGGCGTTCCTCGGCAGCGAATCCGGCTGGCTCCAGCCGTACTCCTGCCATCGGCTGGGGTGCGCCGGGCCGGTCGACCGGATAGCCCGGTACCCGCACTTGCATGGCCAATGGCTCAGCGGTGAGCGCCGAGTAAAGCGCCAACGCCAGCGGGCGATCGGCGTGCAGGTAGAGCCGCAGGCGCGGCACCGCCAACTGCTCGCGGCGCCCCTGAGTTTGTAGTGCCAGCCGCAGCCGGATGACCGAGCGGCCATTCTCGCGCGCATAGGCATTGGCTTCAGTGAGGCGCAACGGGTATAGATCGACCGGTTGCGTGGTCCGATAAGTGCATTCGACATGGCCCTCACTCCCGCCTTGTGTGGCGAGCGCGATGGAGTCGGAGACCACCTCCAGTCCTGCCGGCAGCGTTTCGTGGCGCTGCAGCGCCCCATCGTTCGGGGTCAGTTCCAGGATCGACAAAGACGGGATCATGCGCAGGTAATGCGGCCACAGCATGCTGACCAGGCCTTCGGTCAGTTCCGGCAACTCGTCGTCCAGCTTATGGCGCAGCCGCCCCATCAGGAATGCGAAGCCCTCGAACAGCCGTTCGACGTGAGGGTCCCGCTCGCCGATACGGTCGATGTTGAGCATACGGGCACGGTCTGGGAACGCCTGTGCGAACTCCTTGCCGGCTTCGCGCAGGTAGCGCATCTCCGCTTCGTAGTAGCGCAGGATCTCGTTGTCTTGGGTGGGATGGTTCATGCAATACAGGATGGGTACGCTTCAGGCGACGGCCACGGCGCGGGCAGGATCGATGACGGTCAGGTCGCCCGCCAGCGCCTCGATGCGCGCGCTCAGGGTTGCCTTGTCCGCGTCCTTGCGGGTGAGGCGCACCCTCAGCAGGCGCAGCAGTTGCTGCTTGACCTCGAACACGAGGGATGGCTCCCAGTTGGCCAGTTGATAGCGCTGGGTGCTGGTTTCAAGCGCCGACAACAAGTGCAAGGCGGTATCGGCCCGGTCGGCGCGCTCGGCCACACGCGCCATCACCAGTTGCCGCACGAAGCGATCGCGCTCGCCAGCCGGTGCCGGCAGCCCCTGCAGCCAGGCAAAGGCGGCCTCCAGGCTCTGCTGTGCGGCGAGGTCGACCGCCTGCGCTTCCGTTTCCGCCAAGTCGGCACTCACGGAGGCCACCGCAACCGGCGTCACGGGTTCGCCGCGCTCGATATCCCGCACGGTGGCATAGCGCGCAATCCATTCGAGCGTGGCGTCGTCCGCAAACGGCGTGCCGTCCGAGAAGGCAAGGTGGTCCAGGCCCGGTAGGCGTTCCAGCATCAAGGCGCAGTCGGTAGCAAGCAGGTCGCGCACGCGCGCGTAGGCGCCACCTGCCTGGTCCTGCGCCAGGAACGCGTAGTACTGCAGGTCCAGCCAGAAATGATTGGCGCCCTCGGCGAAGGCCGGTTCGATCCGGTCGAGCAATTCCGGCCACTGCTTTTGCAGCATCAGCCGCTTGATTTGCGCGCGTAGTTCGGCGCGCGGGGCTACCAGGCGGGTCCTGCCGCTGGCTTCATGCGGCGGCGCCTCGGTAAGGGTGTCCCAACGCACGCAGCGCATCAGCCGATAGGCGGCGAGATAGCCGTCAGGCTGCTGGCGCAGGAACAGTGCCATCTGTCGCGCCCGATCCAGCAGGTCGCGCGTGGAGGCCACCTCTCCGCCCAAGAGCGACGCCGTGGCAAGGGCTTTCGGAGCAGCGATGTTCCCTTTACCTTCCGCTGACGACGGCGTTTCGACCCGCTCCTCGAACCGGCGAAACAGCGCATCGAGCGCCGGACGGGCCGGCTCGGGCCACTTTCCGATGCCCTCCAGAATCAGCGCCATCGCCGACAGCGTGCGCTCCAGTGGGGCACCGGCCAATCCCTGCACCCGGTCAAGCCGGTCGGTGAAGGTGGCACCGGCCAGCCATTCGAGTGCGGCCTTTTGACTTTCCGCGCGGGCGGGTAACAACTTGGGGCCGAAGCGATCGATCAGTGCCGCCAGTAGTTCAAAGCCGTCGGCGATCCCTTCCGCACCGTCGCGCCTCATACGGCCATAGATGTAGTAGACCGCCAGGCGGACATCCTTGGCGCTGGTCTTGAGCAGGCGCTCGGCCGACGCCACGATCAGGGCATCATTGATATCCGAGCGCTTGGCCACTTCCTCCTTGATGGCGAGGAAGTCATCCTCGTAACCCGGGTCGTCTCCGACCGGTGCCTCCTGACGGACCGGCTGCAGCCATGGCTCCCACCGGGCCAGCGTGGAGCGGGCCAGATCGGCGGGGGCACGGGCGCCGAACAGCGCGTTGAACAGATTATTGAACATGCGCTTCCTTCACGTGCTTTACGTGCGCGTTGACTCGCACGGCCAAAAGGTCGACGCATAGCCAGACGCTTCCATCGCCGGCGTCAGGCGCCCCTGCGGAGAACGGACATGGGCGAAGTGCTGTGACCCCGATCATCCTCGTGTTCATCACACGCCTCCGCGTTTAGCATTCCGTGCTGCGGGCGAAGGCAAATCCACTGCTGCGCCGCCTTTGCCAACCAAGAACACGCGCTGCGGCAGCTTGAGACCCCTCAGGGGCAGCAACTCCAATACCCCTTGGCCAGCTTCGCTACGCATCAGGAAGCGAATCTCGTAAGGCGCCTTGCCAGACTGCACGTCGGTGGATTCTTCCAAGGGGCCACGTGTATCCGGCACAGCAGGCCACGTGATCTGCACTGTGGCGCTATCGATCGGGACAATGTGGCCGTGTCCGATCATGCGCAGCAGCGCAAAGCGTCCGCCATATTCATAGTTCTTGTTGGTGCCTGCCTTCTCGGTTTGCCATTGCAGAAGCGTGCCCGGGTCTTGGAGGTTGCTCGCAGGCCAGGTCATCCGTATCCAGGTTTCACGCTGGTTGTAGTAATGCAGCTTCTGCCCGTCGATGGTGAGCTTCGTATCGGTGAGTCCCGGCGTCGCGATCGGCTTGAGTTCGAAGCGATACTGCGGGTCGCCTTGAACCAGCATGTGGGCGCCGATGCGCTGCAGGATGTTGATGGTCTTGAGGAATTCCGGGTCAAACGTGATGCCACGCGCGCCGGCTGCAGGCATCCATTGATCGCCTTGCAACTCCAGCACCCCTGCGAGCTGGGTGGCCAGGAACGTCTGGATCGTGCCACCCTGCGGACGCAGGAACTGCGCGAGTTCTGGCAGTGAGGCGTCGTTGGTCGTGTTGGCGAATGGATAGCGCCCGGCGAAGATCCGATTCCACTCCGCGACAATGAACCGCTGCCAAACGTCGTTCAGACTGGCCTGTGCTGGCAGCACGATGGTCTGCGTCGCCTGCGCAACCGGACGCACAAACAGCGCTTCGCCCATGCCCGCCCATTCCGCGCCGAGGCTCGCCGCGACCAGTTGCGCGTAGGCCTGCGTATCGGCCAGATCCGAACTCGTGCCCCGGAACATCGCCTGCGCCATCTGGCGGGCCCGGTCATCCGCGTCGGCGCCGGTACTGACTTGTTGCAGGTGCAGGCGCAAGGCCGTGATCCGGTCCAGATACCGCTGCAGACTGAGGTCGTTGTTGCCACCTTGCACTGCTTGGCCGGGGTGTCCCGCCAGGCGCAGCACCGGGCCAAACGCGGCGTCCAGCGGGCCGGTCGGGGCCGCCTTCGCGCTGTCGGGCGCGTCGTCCTTCTTGCCAAGGATGTCCTTGGCCTTGCTCACCAGCGCGTCCGACAGGGAAGTCTTCTGCACACCCGCGCCGCCCTGGTAGGCAAGCGACTTCATCAACGCAATCGCCGGGGATTGGCGCGCATCGGCCAGCAGCTTGAGCTGGTCGATGGCGGCGGGCAAGGTGGCCGCTGACTCCCACTGCAGGCTGTTCATGAAGTCCTGCCAGTGCGCGGCATACTCGGCGAAGTACTGCTCGGTCAGGGCCGCGCGCAGTTCGTCGGCGGATTTGGTAGCCGTGACGGCAGCCACCTGGCTGCCGGTCAGTACCCAGTCTGCGGCGACATCGCGACGCGTGGCGGCGGCGTCAATCGCATCCGCCACATAACCTTCGTACGCCTGGCGCGTATAAACGCCCGGTACAGCGGCGGTGGATCGCAGCAGGCCGCGCGTATCCGTACCAGCGGTCAGCGACGGCAGCGTCAGGTCCGGATACTTGTTGCCGGCGCCGTTCAGGATGCCCCGGTACAGCGTCTCCTGGGCACTGCGCGCGCCGATGACCGCCAGCAGCGTCTGGCGCGCACCGGCCACCAGTTCGGGGCGGGGCTCGATCTTCCAGTCCGGATTGGCCTTCAGGTGCTCGGCGTAGAACTTGAACAGACGCTCGGCCAGATCCTGTTTCTCTCCCTGAGTGATGCGGGCTTCGGTGGACCAGTCCTGCGTGAGACGCCTGGCAAGGAAATCAGGCTCGGTGCGCTCCGGATGGGCCAGCATCAGGTAGGCTTTGAGGTCGTCACGACCGCCGAGCGCCCACCGGCTGGTCTTGTCGTCCAGCGTCGAAGTCTGCAACTGGCCGAGGTCCACCAGCGTCGCCTCCAGATTCTGCTGCACCGGCGTGACAAGCATCTCACGGCTGGCCTTCGCGTAGGGCTGCCACAGTGCAGCCAGCACATCGGCGTCACGGTTCAGGCCGAAGCGGGTCAGCAGCGGCGCGTGCTGCTGCGTGCGGTATTCGTAGCGCTCGATCTGCTGCTGCAGGGCCAGCAGTGCATGCAGGCGGGCGGCTGCGTCCGGTGCCGAACGGATTTCCGTGACGGCTTGCTGCGCAGCATGAACATCCCGGCTGTTGAACCAGCTTGATGCCAGCATGCCTGCGAACCACAAGCCGACTGCCGCCAGCGCGAATCCAGCACACACCGTCATCGGGTGCCAGCCGATTCGCTTGCCGGGCTGGCGGCGAGCCGCCTCACTGAGGTAGCGCCAGTGCGGCAGATTGGCACTGTCTAGCATCTCGGGCTGAGTGCTCGTCCCCGAGGGGTATGGGGCAAAGGCGATGCCACGAATGGGAATGGCCCAACGCTGGCGAGCAGTCAGACCGGCGCTCCAGTCAATCAGCGCCTTGCTGCGGGTATCGAGTTGCTGGGATAGTTTGGCAAGGTAGGAATTGCGATCCCCGTGAGCTAGCTGCGCCATGCCACGCTGCGCCAACTGGCCGCCTAGTGACCGCAGTGCTACCTCGATGGCGGTCGCATCAGCGTGATTCGACAATTCACAGGCGACGACCGGCGAGTTGCTGCTGCCTGCAGCGTTCGTTGCCGCCACATCCAGCATGTAGACCGGCGCCGACCACCGCAGGGCCTTTACGACACGCGCGAGACTCATGCCATAGGGATGAGTGCCGTGGCGCTGGCTCGGAAGATACGCCTCGCCGTCGGTTACAGCGATCACCGCATCCACTGGACGGTGGCGTCGCAACTTGTAGAGCTGCTTGAGCCACGCGACGTCCGGCTGACCGCTCTGGCTGGCCCCGGACCACAGCAGTACGCCATCGTCGGTCAATAACCATCCGGAGGTAACGAGGCCTGGCAGGAGGCGAGCAATAGCCGTATCGTTGCATGTGAGCAGCAGCCACGGCTGGCGAAAGCGCCAACGCCAACCCCAATGCGCACGCAGCGCCTCGCGCAATGCTCGGCACTGCTCCTTAGCGTCCAGACTTAATTGTCCGGCATTTGCAGCAGCACCGAGACTGTGCTTCTGCTGCAAATGCGCCCGCAAATATCGAATAGCTTTCGTGCTGGCAATCCACAAGAGAACAGCGTGCAACACCTTCAGGAATACCAGCCCGAGTAGCAACAGTACCAGCAGGCACAGTTCCGTGATCACCAACCACTCAGTCGTCCAGCGCCGTTCAGACACCAGAAGCGGCGCCGTCAGTGCCAATGCGACATAGACAAGAAACAGGGCTACGCCAAGATAGAACTCTGCGGATAGTTTGGGATTGTTATCGCTCATACCTGCTTTCTGCACACTAAGGCGACGATGTGGTCATCGTTTTGGGAAACAACAATCTGCGGGGATTCGGTGCGAGAGGCGTATTCGATAGCAAGCACCGTGGCAAGCCAGGCTCCGGCGCTAGCGCAGTCGCCAACCGCAGCATCGATATCGAACCATGGCGCATGCGGATCGAACGCAGACACGCCCTTGATCTGCCGCACCGCACCCTCTGTCAGCGCATGAGCCCAAATTGCTTGGGCTTGTGGGGCCGCAGCTTTTCCCCAGCGCACGGCAAGATGCGCAGCCTGGCCCGCGTTCTCAAGCGAGTCGATGGCTGGCCGATGCAAGAACAGCGGCGCCATCAAAGGCGACGCACTGCGAGCGAGTTCGGGTCGAGTCACCAGCAAGGCCACACCAGCCTCCGCCACTCCGTCCTCCAACCGCTGGCTAATGGCGGGACGAAGCCGCACCGCTAACAGCAAATGCGCATCGTGCGCCGCCAATCCGTCGTGCCACACATCTGCCTCAGACAGTGGCATCTCGTTTGCGCTCACAGTAGTGGTCACTCGCAATGCGGGGGTGGTAGCCGAAATGAGCTTCGCTAGGCCAAGACGCACCTCTTCCACTTCGCACAAGGCTTGCAGGCTCAGATGCACGTGAAGGGAGCAACCCGCCGGCAACACCAGCAAACCTGCGCTGATCCGCTCGACCAGTCTGCCAAGCAGCCAGTCAGTGATTACCTGTTGGCGAACGAACTCGGTCTGCGCGTTGCCAGGGGGAAGCGGTTTACCGGGTATCTCCAGCCAGCGCGCCTGCACATCAGTACCGGGCTCCGCGCCACTGGATCTCAAGCCCAATTGTGTCGCGCCGCTGACGATGCCATCGACATCGTCCTCTTTCTCGTCACCAGCAAAACACCAGCCATGCCCAAGCACCGCGAGGGGCACGCTGGCCTCCGCGTGACATTCGACGTCAATCTTGTCACTGGCGGCATTGTCGGCAATGGTCTGACGGCATCGCAGATGACCGTGCCCAAGGTATAGACAGAGTAGGAATGCCCACAGAAACGGCGCATAGGCGACACAGCAAAGCCAGAAAAACGCATCAAGCGGCTTCCCAGCAGGCCACGACGTAATGGTGAGCGCGGCCCCGGCCCCCATGATGACCACGAACAGCAGCGCCCACACCACCACCGACGGTTGAGGCGACTCCGGCACCGCGACGCGCGGCGGAACTCTCGCAAAATCGACAGGCATCTATCGAACCGTCGCGCCTTCCGAGGTAGCAATCAGGACGCTGCCGCATTCGGTTTGGTCTCCATCCCGTGCCAAAGGAACACCAGCGTCGGTCATGCGGGCGCTTCCTGAGGTAATCGGATTGTCCCCATGAATCGGGCACGACACGATGTCGCCAACACGGGCGGCCCGCCGCCCCTTCACCTTAATGCGGTCGGAGCCCGTCAGGATCTTGCCGCCGTGGGTCGTGTCGTCGTTTTCGCATGCAAGGTTTTTCACGTATTCATTCCTACTTGGTTATTTTTCAACCTTTGCGATCAAGGATGACATCTTTGCGGCACAAAATTATTAGCAAAAATGCAATAGGTTTTCGTATCAACTACCGGGCAACACTGTCGACTGGCTACGTAACTTGTTACCCGCGCGGGACTATCACCGACCACGAGCCTTGATAGTTGGCAGGACGACATATCTTCCGTTGGGCGATACACGAGAATAATCTGCACCAGAAAAGAAGGCACCTCCCGTGGAGGTCATTCTCTCGGAGGACAGGAGTTCCACCACCTCCCCTCGCGACTTTATTAACGTCGCCCGCCTCCAGCCTTTCCCAGATACTTTCTGATCCTGACCATGAAGAGGACCGGAGAATTCCATTTGAGATTTATCATTTACCGGAAGAGTCCTTTTGCTCGGCATCACGGCAGATGCGAAAAATGCAAGGCGTACCACTTCCACTCATATTTTTCCGAGTATTAATATATTATATATAGCTATAATAAGCCCCCAACACAAAGCAATCACCTCTATTTAATTCTCTCAATAACTCGAGATGGAATTCTACCGCCCATATTTTTCGAAATCATACCGTCATAATATTGGCCATATAATTTCCTTGCCTTCCGACCAATATCGACATTCCAGTAGGCGTCCGCCAGATTCAATTTTGCGACGATTCGATCTGGAAATTCTTTTACTATTTCCTCCAGGAGAGCTATAGCATCACCAGATCTTCCATTTTCTATCAAGAAATACGCAATATTATTGAAATCTGCCACATTATCTGAATCAACATACTCAGCAAGCTCAGATACGTCATAAGGCGCCATCGAGGACAAATAGGCTCTTAGGGTATCCTTGCCTCTACTTGCCTGCCGAAAGGCACTTAGATTAGCTTGAATCTTCTTGCGGACATCTACGACTGATTCATATCCATATGAGCCGGTTGACCCAATGGTCGCGCAACCAGAAACTCTAGCCACTCTCTCTGACGAATAATATTTTTCATTAACAACATCGGCACGCTCACCCGTAACCCGCCTAACAAGGCACCAATTCGAGTAATTTGAGTTCCATTCATATACATCCCTGTATATTTGTCCACCATTACTTGAACAACTACCGTCAATCGCGATTCGACGAGTATTTTGAATTTTGTAAATTGACATGGAACTACACTCATCAAATTTATCAATAGAATATTTGAACGTCTTATTTAGGAACTGTGATTTATATTCAACATAAATTCCGCCCCCACTATCGCGATATATTATTCTTCCTGGCATTCCGTTGTTTTCAAAATCACCTACCAGATCGAAGTCAGCTGGATTGGCCAGAGCCAATGCATAACCTCCACCGTCAGCTAGCAGGAACAAGAAAAAAGGGAAAAGATAATATATCTGACGGAAGCTCAACATTGATTTCACGATGAAGCCTCCAATGCTGCAAGTCTGTTCTGCACGTATGTTTTAACCGAGCCAGATATTCCATACCAATTCTTGTCTTTTGGCTGGCCGGCTACATCTACTGGGCTTCCCGCTGCCAAGTCGAGTTCCAGATAGCGTTTGTACCCCTTCTTCGCCTCATCGTTACTTTTCCTCGCTATTCCGCCTTTGCCAAGCCCAGAGTCGTTCCATATGCCCCATGCGCAAGATGCCCTCTTCTCGTTGTAGGCACGACTTTCCTCGAATCGATACTTGCCATCTCTGTTGAGTTTGAGGCAACCCTGAAGATTTAGGGACTGTACTGCCCGGTTGAAATATTTAAGGCGGTCATCGTATCCATTAAATCCACCATTAATAACTCTAGTAATCCAAATAAAATCGTCGGCATTACTTGGATCACGCAATCCTGCCTTAACAATATAAAACCAGGCTGCAGACAACAATGCATGATTTGATTTCTCAAGTTCAGCCATGGCCATCTGATTGGATGTGCAATCCACTCCGGAATAGGCCTGATATTCTTTGTAGTTCTTTTCAAAAGTTATCTGCATTAACCCGCGGCCACGCCAAGGGTCATATGTTTTCGCTCCACCGAGTTCTTTGGTGAATTTGAACTCACCACTTTCGTGAAGAATTTGCGCAAGAAAATGCCCCTGAGATATACAAGAATCGAATCTGTGATCGACAAAAGCACGATTTAGAGGGCTAACGTACTCATCAAGCAGCTCATCCGATGTTGCTCGAGCTACCTGTTTCAGCATATCGGTGGTAATTTCCAGAGCCTTGCAGTTTTCCCTTGCAAAATTCCCCACCATCCCAATCGGATGAATATGAAACACATCCGATCCCGGCAGATCACTCACACCGGCCTTCACCTCATCCCACCAGACCAGCTTCTCGATACGCTTCTGCTCGGCCTCATGCTGGACTTGCGGCCCGGTTCGTGTCTCAATTTCCTGGATAAGGTGCCTCCACTTGACCGGGTTAGCCCATTCGCTTTCGTG
>NZ_JWMB01000032.1:0-7701 GCF_000812445.1 Cupriavidus sp. SHE
TAGGTGACCTGGTTCTCCACAATCTGGGGAGCCTGCCCAGGGAATGGGGTGCGAATGATGACCTGCACGTCGGAGAGGTCGGGCAGGGCATCCAGTGGAGTGCTTCGCACGGCCCACAGCCCCCACGCGGTCAGTATCACCGTGGCAAGAAGGACCAGGAAGCGGTTGCGGATAGAGGCAAGGATCAATCGGGCAATCATGGCTTGGCTCCCGCGGTCTGGGCTTGCGGCGCGACGGTGACGAGCGTCGCCATGCCGTGGGGATCCAGCCGGAAGCTGAACGCGACGCGATCGCCCGCTTTCAGTCCCTGCGGAAGGCCGGCTGGCGGCGCGGCAAACTCCATCGTCATGGCGCCCCACTGGGCTGACGGGATGGCGTCGTGAGCGATGGTCAGGCTGCGCTCGCCGATGGACTGGATGCGCCCCACTGCGCGATGCTCGGGGCCGGCGGCCGACGCCTCGGAGGCGGCGTTGTCAACCGGGGTTGCGGAAGTTTCCTGCATGCGCGCGACGGTCCCGCGCAGGCTCGCTTCCGAATCAATCAGGAACTGTCCGGAAACCACGACTTGCTGGCCAGCCTTCAGACCCTCGAGGATCTCGGTCTGGCCACCGGCGGTCGCGCCCGCCTTGATTTCGACTGGATCAAATCCACCTTCGCCTTTGGCCACCATGGCAATCGTGCGCGTACCGGTCCAGATCAGTGCTTCGCTGGGTACGATCAGGCGCTCTGTTGCGCCCGCTGGCACCATGCGTACCGACACGAACATGCCCGGCAACAGCTTTCTGTCCTTGTTCTGCAGTTCGATCCGGACCTTGATCGTGCGCGTACCGGTGCTTACGTCCGGCAAGATCGTGTCCACCTTTCCGGGCAGCGCCCGATTCGGCAGTGCCGTGGTGCTTGCCATGACCGCCTGGCCGGGCCGCAGGGCAGCCGCCTGGCTTTCGGGCACTTCGGCGAGCACCCACACTGTTGCCAGACTGGCGATGCGGAAGAGCGTCATTCCAGGGGGGACGGTCATGCCGTCCCGAGCGCCGACCTCAGTGACAATGCCGTCGACGGCGCTATTGACCGTGAGCCGTGGCTGGAGTTTGCCGCTTGCCTGCACCGAGCGGATCTGGTCGTCTGTCATGCCTACCTGCCGCATGCGCGCCAGTGCGGCGTCGCGCAGTTCGGGCTGTGGGTTCCCCGGCATGCGTGCGACGGCCAGGTATTCTTCCTGCGCCGCCACCCAGTCGGGGGAATAGATCTGTGCCAGCGCTTGGCCCTTGCGGACCGTTTCCATGGTGGTCCGGACGTAGGTGTGCTCGACGAACCCGGTTGTCCGCGCCTGGATAACTTCGATGCTGCGTTCGTTGATTGCAACATTGCCGGGCACCTGCAAGGCCATCTCCAACCTGCCGAGCTTCACTTCCGCTGTCCGGATGCCAAGGTTCTGCGTCACGCGGCTGTCGATGCGCACAGCGGAGCCGTCGGCATTGTCCTCTTCATACACCGGTATCAGTGGCATATCCATGTAAGGGGATTTGCCCGGCTTGTCGAAACGCTGGCCCGGTACCATCGGGTCGCGCCAGTAGAGAATCCGTTTTCCGGTCTCGGGCTCGGCACCTGTGCCCGGATCGTGGCCTTCGTGCGCGCCGTTGACCGTTGCAGAGCCGGATGCTTGCTGATGGCCTTGCTGTTGGCCAAGGTAGTATGCGCCACCCAGGCCAGCCGCAACGGCGAGGCTCATCGCGACGCGCACGATTGCGGTCGTTTTCATGGTTGATCCCCTAGCGTGGATGCCGGTATCGCTTCAGTCGCGAGTGGCATCAGAAAATTAAGCTCGGCCCACAGCCGAGCCGTCGCGGCCTCCAGCTTCAGGCGTTCCAAAGAGAGGTTGAGCGCTTTGCGACTCGCGTCGGCGACCGCGGATAGCGAGCCGGCGCCGGCGCGGTAGGCTGTCAGTGCCGCTTCTGTCTGCGCCTTGGCTAGCGGCACCGTGACGTCGCGATAACGTTCCAGCCGCGACTGGTTCAAGCTCAGTTCGGCTTGCTTGCCGCGCAGTTGGCCCAGCAGCCCACGTCGAATCGATTCGACTTGGGCACGTGCGGCGTCGGCCTGTGAGAGCTTCGCGGCGAACTCACGATCTTGCCGGTTCTTCCGGTCCCAGGGCAAAGGCAGGGATAGATTGACCGAAACCATGTTCGAGTACGCGGGCCCGCGCTGGCTGTACATCAGCTCAACGCTGACGTCCGGAATTCTGTTCTCCCGTGCTACGCTGCCCTCGGCCTCCGCAACACCGACCTGGGCCTCGGCGGCGGCCACATCGGGCAGCTTGGAGATGACACTGCCATCCAGATTGGCGAGCCATGCCGGCATCGCAAGCGTCGGACGTTCACCCAGTGGGCGCCCGGCGGCGTCGCCGACCCAGCGCTGCAGCATCGCTCTAGCAGTCGACACGGCGGCGCGCGCCTCGTCCTCCCAGTCGCGCAGTTGCTGCAGTTCAAGTTCTGCCGTCAGGATATCGGTTCTGGGGCCGCGGTTGCCGCGATAGGCAGCGCGGGCGGCCTCAATCATCAGCCCGATGGACTGCGCCTGTTCAGCCAGGACGGCGGTTGCCCGCTCGGCATAGAGCCGATCAAGCCACGCCTGAGCCGCACCGCGCTGTACTGCGGTGAGGGCGGTCGTGCGTTGCGCCTGCGCCGACGAGGCCTCGGCTTCGAAGCGACGTGCGCGCGCTTCGCGCTTGGCGGATCGCGTCAGCTCCTGCATCAGGCTGATCGAGCGCATCGTCATCGATTCGGTGCCGATGGAAAATCGATCCTGCCCATCCACGGGCACGTTGTTGATGCCAACCTTGAGAACCGGGTCAGGCAATTGCCTTCCCGCAACCGCCATTTCCAGGGCGGATTGGATCGCCGCGCGCGACGTCTCTGCGTCCGCTGCGTGAGACGAGGCGAGAACCACGGCTTCCTGTAACGATAGGGTTGCGGCCGATTGCGCCCATCCGGGATGGGTGACCGCGATGAGCGCGAGGGCGAGCGACAACCGCCGCCCGCGCGCTAGGGGAAAACGCAAAAGCATAAAGCCTCCACAATGCAACGGCTCCCCTGGTCTTGACGACTCAGGGCACGATAGCGGACGTTGCTTCGGAGGCTAAATGAGGAAACAGCAATGGAGGATCGCGAGCGGGCGGGGAGGCGGTCGTGGGACGGTGTTGTCCATGGCCAGCCGATACCCGCCAAGGATCGGTGTCAGGTCAGGTGTGGCTACCGGACTTACCGAGGCCGCCTGGAATGAGGGAAGCTGCGGGGTCGCATGATCGGCGGATTTTCCGTCCTGGTGGCAATGCGCCTGGCACAGGCCGTCATGCGAATTGCCGCGCTTGGTTGCCATGTCCGGACAGGATTCCGCTATCGCGGCCATGCTCGCCGTCATGTTCAGCGCATACCTGCTGCCCTCACAGGCGTAGGCAGCCGCTGCCAGCTGAACTGTCAGGAACGAAATCAACAGGAAGGCGGCAATCCAGTGCCGGCGATGGGAGGCTTGCATGAGCCGGGAGTTGAGTGGGCGAATCGTAGCAGCCTTTGATTTATCTTCCGGCGACAATCGTGCACTCGATTGTCCCAAATCAAAGGCCAACCTGAAGTTCGGTAGTCACAAAGCTGGAGGGCGCAGGCTATGGGGCCAGTCGATTGATCCAGGCTACATAGTGGAGGTCCGTGTCGCAGGCTCCTATCCTTGGCCTGTGGGTATGCCGTCATGCTGGAGTCATTTTGCTGACAGGCCGACTCCCTAGAATACGCTGAGACCGAACCCCGCTCTTCCGCGCCGTCGAATGACACGCTTGCTGCACCGTCTCCTGTTGTGGTTTACGATACTCGCATTGCCGGTGCAGGCTTTGGGAGCGTCGGCGCATGTCGGCTGTTTGGCGCATGATTGGCTGCGCAATGACACGACGATGGTCCTTGAGGTCGACGTGGAGGAAGCGGTCAGCAACCCGGACGCGCCGTGCCACCACAATACGCAGCTCAGCCCCTCGCGGGGAAAACTGGATCCTGATGCGAACGGTTACGCCTGCGACGCGTGCATCGCCATGAGCCAGGCCGCCGGATGGTTCTTGGGCTTTTGGCTATGGCAGCCTGGATCGTTCGAGGTTGCTGGCAGCAGGGCCACGCTCCTCACCAGTTTCATTCCAGACGGACTTCTTCGTCCTCCCTCCATTCCTGTTTGAATTTGGGTTTCACCCCGATTGCAATCCCGCCCCCAATCGGATTGCGACGCCTGTCCGCCTATTTTCCTAGGCATCAATTCACTTGCCACGTCACCGCGTTGACGCGTTGCCGTGGGACAACCTCGCCTGCGCGTCGGCAAGCCAACGCGCGGAGCAGGAACCTCGAACGGGAGACGACCATGCGCGCATGCATTCAGTGCAGGGCCCCTATCAAGCACGAAATCTGGAGTTGTGCCGCGTGCGGCTGGCAACCAATGAGTCAGGACGGTTTGGTCTGCATGGCGCCGGCCATGCTGGCCGACCATGACGGCTATCACGAACCCCTCTTCGAGGAATATGAAAAGCTCGAGGCCACGCACTTCTGGTTCGTTCATCGTCGCCGACTCATCCTCGACGTTCTGCAGAGCTATTTCCCGACACTCAGGTCCTTCATGGACATCGGATGCGGGACCGCCGAGAACCTCAAGGCCATCGAGCAGTGCTTCCCGCATGCAAGAATCTGCGGTGGCGAGGCGTCGCTGCAGGCATTGACCTCGGCACGCAACAAATCCAACGCCCAGTTCATCCAGATGGACGCCAGGATGTTGCCTTTTACCGCTGCCTTTGACGTGATTGGGGCATTTGACGTGATCGAGCACGTTGACGACGACGAACTCGTCCTGGCAGAGATGTACCGGGCTTGTCGCGCCGGCGGTGGTCTTATTCTCACCGTGCCGCAGCATCCCAGCCTGTGGAGTCATCTGGACGATGCTGCCAAACACAAGCGCCGCTACACGCGTAGTGAGTTGCTTGGCAAAGTACAGGCGGCCGGATTCCAGCCCGTCTACGTAACCTCATTCATGTCGCTTCTTCTTCCGGCGATGGCGCTGTCGAGGTTGCAACAACGGCTCAAGCCACCCAAAGACGCCGTTGACGATGGCTTTCGAATTGGCAACACGCTCAACCGCATCTTTGGCGGCGTCTGTTCCGCCGAGCGGCAGTTGATTCTCGCCGGTCTGAGGTTTCCGTTGGGCGGCTCCTTGCTTGTCGCAGCAAGGAAGGCTTCGTGAAATCTCGCCTTCTCTGGTTTTCGCTGATTGTCGTTACCATCTTGCTGTGGACCGCGACCCTGTCGATCCGACCGCTCTACGAGCCGGATGAGGGACGCTATGCCGAAGTCGCACGTGAGATGTACATCTCGGGCGACTGGACAACTCCCCGGCTGAACGGCATCAAATTTTTTGACAAACCGCCACTTCAATATTGGGCGACCGCGGCTGCGTTTGCGCTGTTTGGCGTCAGTGAATGGAGCGCCAGACTCTGGAGTTCATTGATCGGCGTCAGTGCCATCCTGTTCGCCGGTTGGTCGGCGACGGTACTCTTCGGGCGGCGAGTGGGGCTCGCCTCCGCCTTGGTGCTGGCCGGCTCGCCGCTATGGATTCTGGGCTCCAATCTGACCACGACAGATATCGGCGTCGGGGCACTGCTGGGCAGCGCCGTCCTGGTCTATGCGGTGGCGGTCAGAAACTCCGATAGGCGCCTGTACCCGATCGTCTGGGGCCTGGCGGGGCTGGCCTTCCTTGCCAAGGGCTTGATTGCGATCGTGCTGCCCGCCGCGACCATGGTGGTCTACGCCGCGCTCACGAGGCAGTTCGACCTGTTCAGACGTCGCGCCTTCTGGGTGTGGGGGTTGTTCGCATGCGTCCTCGCGCTGCCGTGGATCGTCGCAGTGTCGGTTCGCAATCCGGAATTTCTTCACTACTTCTTCGTCCACGAACATCTGTCGCGCTTCACCTCCTCCGTTCATGCGCGCAACAAGCCTGGCTGGTTCTTCGCCGCGGTACTGGTCGCGGGAATGCTGCCGTGGGCTGGCGTCATCCCCGCGACAGTCTGGCAGCGCTGCCGGCCTGCCAGACGCTCGGGGACATTTGACCCGCGTGTGTTCCTGCTGGTGTGGACGGTGATTGTGCTCGTCTTCTTTTCCGTCTCGCGATCCAAGCTGCCCCTGTATATCCTGCCGGCCTTTCCGCCGCTTGCCGTACTGGTTGGTGACGCAATCCTGCGAGTACGCACGAGATGGGTGGTGGTCGGATTCTCGCTGATGGTCATTTTCGGCATCCTGATCGCAGGCCTGCAGTGGATCCCCGAGCTATCGGACAAAGTGCTGAAGCGGGGGATATCGGATCTCAGTCATTTCTCGTTCTGGAGCACGCTCACCATCGGGACCTTGGTGGTGGGCGGGCTGGCTGCCTGTGCCCTTGCCCTGTCAGGCCGACGTGGCATTGCCGTCGCGGTGGCAGCGCTGGCATCGATTGGCAGCGTTCAGCTTGGGCTCGTGGCATCCATGGCCTTCGAATCCCTGTCGATCAAGCCGATCGGCCAGGCCGTCAAGGCATTGCACCGTGCCGATACCGCTCTGTTCAACGTCGGGCAGATCGACAGGGGCTTGGCGTTCTACTCGGAAATGCTTCCCCAGGTGGTCGTTGCCCGGGATGAACTCGATCTTGGCTTTTCTGTTGATCCCCAGCGGTGGATCGATAGCTACGCGATCTTCCTGCCGCGCTGGCGCGAGTCCGGACACAAGCTCGCCGTCATGCGCGAGGCAACCTATGAGCAACTGTCCCCCGACCTGGGGCCGGGCAGCCTAGTGGTGGCGCGCCGGGGGGCGACGGTGCTCGTGGAGAAGCGATGACGATGTCGCCCAGATTCCTCCGCTATCTGGTCACGGGCGCGACCGCGACCGCGGCGCATTACCTCGTGCTGATCCTGATTGTTGAGCAGGGAGCCATCGCATTGTTGGGTTCGATTGTCGGCAGCGTGGTGGGGCTCATTACGAACTACCTCCTGAGCAGTCGATGGGTGTTTGTTCTCGCGTCTAGCGCTTCGTCGCGCTTTGCGAGATTCCTGGCGGTCTCAGTGCTCGCTTCCGGGCTCAACGCTGCATTCATGTGGATTGGACTGCGGGCGGGGCTGCACTACCTGCTTGCACAGCTCCTGTCCACGCTTCTTCTCATGCTCATCAACTACACGTTGCATGCCAATTGGACGTTCCTGAACAGGGAATCGCGATGAGTTCGGATAACCGGTCGCAGGGGACGGTATCGGTGGTCGTTCCCATTTTCAATGAGGAGCAGGTCTTGCCCCTGTTCCATGCACGCCTCGGCGCCGTCCTGGAAACCCTTCCCTATGCCTCGGAAGTCATCTACGTGGACGATGGAAGCCGGGATCGGACCCTCGAGGTGCTCAAGACAATACGGGTCTCTGATGAGACGGTCGGCATCATCGAATTGAGCCGGAATTTCGGCAAGGAGGCCGCATTGACTGCGGGCCTCGATGCCGCGTCCGGCGACGCCGTCGTCGTCATCGACGCCGATCTGCAGGATCCGCCGGAGCTGATCCCCGTCCTGATTGACAAGTGGGAGCAAGGTTTCGATGTCGTCTACGCGACCCGGCGGACCCGGGAGGGCGAATCCTTCCTGAAGAAAGCCACGGCCCACTGCTTCTATCGC
>NZ_JWMB01000033.1:0-29077 GCF_000812445.1 Cupriavidus sp. SHE
TCGCGAACGTCGAAACGCTGGAAATGGCTGTATTTACTTAGGTTGGAGAACTTCAGAGGACAGCGGTGAACTTCATTATGGTCCCGCCGACAGGAATCGAACCTGTATCTAGCGCTTAGGAGGCGCTCGTTCTATCCATTGAACTACGGCGAGCGGACCGTCTGCCTGGGGCTCGCGCCGCATCGGGGCAGGCGAGCCAAAAGACGGGGCGCAGTATAGCAAACTCGGGCGCAGGATCGGCGCCAGCCGCTATGCTGGACATATGGAGAACACAACAGAGTTCCAGTGGGAATCCGCCGCCCACACGGATGTTGGACTCGCGCGGGCGCGCAATGAGGACGCGTGGCTCGCCACGCCCGGCCTCTGGGTAGTGGCCGATGGCATGGGCGGCCACGCACTTGGCGATTTCGCCAGCCGCTCGATCGTGGAGGCGCTAACGACGCTATCGCTGCCCGGCGATCTCGATCAGGCCATCGACGATACCCGCGCTGTCATCCTCGGCGTCAATCAGTTGCTGATGGATGAAGCGCGGCAGGCGCAGGTACGCGTGACCGGCAGCACGGTGGTAGCGCTGCTCGCGCGCGGGCATCAATGCGCCTGTCTCTGGGCGGGCGACAGCCGGCTCTACCTGCTCCGCGACAACCATCTGCAACAGCTCACGCGCGACCACAGTCACGTGGAGCAATTGCGCGCGCGTGGCCTTATCACCGCCGAGGAAGCGAAACACCATCCCGCGCACAACGCGATCACACGCGCCGTGGGGGCCGCCGCCACGCTTGACCTTGAAACGCTCACGCTGGACGTCCGGGACGGCGACATGTTCCTGCTCTGCAGCGATGGCCTCTACAACGACGTCGACGATACAGACATCGCCTCGGTGCTGGCCTCCGGGGATTGCCGGCACGCGGCGGATGAACTGCTGAGACTGGCGCTGGCGCACGGCGGTCAGGACAACGTCACAGTGGTGGTAATCCGGGCCATCGAAGCTGACGGCAGCTCGGAATCGTCCTCGTCGCCGGACACCACGGGCTGACCCACCAAGCCTGGCCCAGCGCGAGGACGCCCACCACACACGCGCCACAAATAGAAAGCCCGCCAACTGAGTGGCGGGCTTGGGTTGCGGACGGGCCCGGACCTCCTGGGTCTGCGTCGCCGGCAATTCCGGTCATTCCTGTGCCAAGCATGTTTCCCGTGATTCCGCCCATGACGCGGACGTCCATCCGGACCACCCGGACAGTCGAAGAAAACCTGGCAATGGCAACAATGACCGCAATGCCGGGGGCGAGTGGCAAGCCAACCTTGCCAAAGGCAGGATCAGCGGGACATGTCGTCGTCCGCCCCGTACGAGCATTGATGCTCGCGCTCTGGAGTATAGGCAGCAAGGCCGGACATGCAAGCCATGTGCGCGATACATCCCGTTACCTTTTCGGACTTTTCGCACCGCAACAAAATATTCGGTGTTCTGCTATACTTCGCGCCGTGAGTTTCGCACTGTGAGTTCCGCAACTCGCCCGGCTTTCAACGCTGTGGCGTATCCGCTACCTCCCAAGCTCTGCTCCCTGCCTCTGTCATATTCTCGGAAGTATCGCTGACAGGTGCCTGGCCAGAACGCACCACTCACCTGACGCTGCCTCGTCTCCGATCCTGAAGAACAGCCCGATTGTTAGCTGTTTGCCTGCCAGGGTTCCGGTTGGTTTCTCGATAACCAGTCGCCCCTGCCTGCCGCCGTTTTGCCAGCTGAGTCTGTCGAACGGCCCACCGATTGGCGCCGAAGCCTTTTTAAGACTTTGCACTGCGCCCACCCCTTCGCGCACATCTGCCAGGGGTGCCATGCATTTTTAAGACGTACGACATGACCCAGCACGATTTCCGTGCGGAGCAGCCTATTGCCTCCGCCACCGACGCATTCGCCACGCCCGCCGATACCGCCAGCCCGCTCGACAAGCTCGACGCCATGCTGAACGCTGACGCCGCACCGGCCGTGGAAGCCTCGGAAAACGGCTTCGCAAAACTCGGCCTCGACGCCGCTATCCTGCGCGCACTGGCCGAAGCCAACTACAACACACCTACACCAGTGCAGGCGCAGGCCATCCCCGCCTTCCTGGCTGGCCGCGACCTCCTGGTTTCCAGCCAGACCGGCTCGGGCAAGACCGCCGCGTTCATGCTGCCCGCAATCCAGCGCATCAGCGAAAAGCCTGCCACGCATCGTCCGACCGAACCGGCCAAGCGCATGAAGGGCAAGCGCCCCCGTCCGTCTCCGGCCCAGCCGTCGCTGCTGGTGCTGACGCCGACGCGTGAACTGGCCCTGCAGGTAACCGAAGCCGCCGCCAAGTATGGCCGCCATCTGCGCCGTATCGTCTGCGCCAGCATCCTGGGCGGTATGCCCTACCCGAAGCAACTGGCCATGCTGGCCCGTATGCCGGACATCCTCGTGGCCACGCCGGGCCGCCTGCTCGACCATATCGAAGCTGGCCGCATTGACCTGTCCGCGCTGGAAATGCTGGTGTTCGATGAAGCCGACCGTATGCTCGACATGGGCTTCGCCGACGACATCGACGCCATCGTCGCCGCCACGCCGGCATCGCGCCAGACGCTGATGTTCTCGGCCACGCTCGACGCCCGCATCGCCCAACTGGCCTCGCGCCAGCTCCGCGACCCGCAGCGCATCGAGATCGCCGCCGCGCGCGCCGACCACAGCAACATCGAACAGCGCCTGCACTTCACCGACGACATGTCGCACAAGGAGCGCCTGCTCGACCACCTGCTGCGCGATGCATCGCTCAAGCAAGCCATCGTCTTCACCGCGACCAAGCGCGATGCCGATTCGCTGGCCGAGCGCCTGTCGGACACCGGCTTCTCCGCCGGCGCGCTGCATGGCGACATGACCCAGGGTGCGCGTAACCGCACGCTGACGGCCCTGCGCCGTGGCAACCTGCGCGTGCTGGTGGCCACCGACGTGGCCGCGCGCGGCATCGACGTGCCCGACATTACCCACGTGGTGAACTTCGACCTGCCCAAGCAGGCGGAAGACTACGTGCACCGCATTGGCCGTACCGGCCGTGCCGGTCGCTCGGGTGTGGCGATCAACCTCGTGAACCACGGTGACATGTTCCAGTGGCGCCGTATCGAGCGCTTCACGAACAACCGCATCGACGCCTCGGTGATCGAAGGCTTCGAACCGCGTCGCTCGCCGAAGCCGCGCTCGAACTTCGGCGGCAAGCCGGGCGGCCGCGACGGCTTCCGCGGCAACGGTGGCACCGGTGGCGGCTATCGCGGCAACAACGGCGGCGGTGGCTATCGCGGCAACCGCGAAGGTAGCGGCGACCGCAACTTCGGCGAGCGCCGATTCAGCAGCGACAACCGTGGCTTCGGCGATCGCGCCCCGCGTCCGTTCGGCGACGACAACCGTGGTGGCTTCGGCGATCGTGGCGAGCGTGGTTTCGGCGACCGTAGCAATGGCAATAGCAATAGCAATGGCGGCTACCGTGGCCAGGGCCAAGGTCAAGGCCAGGGTCAAGGCCAAGCTCAGCAGCGCAGCTTTGGTGGCGAACGCAGCTTCGGCAACCGCGACTTCGCGCAGCGCGATGGCAACCGTGACGCCGCGCAACGTGACGGTAACCGCAGCTTTGGCGGCAACCGTGACGGCCAGCGCGACGGCAACCGCAGCTTCGGTGACCGTAGCTTTGGCGATCGCAGCTTCGGCGACCGCAAGTTCGGTGATCGCGGTGGCGACCGCGCCGGCTTCGGCGGCCAGCGCAACAGCCGCTCGCGTTACGAGCGATAAATAAAAAAGGCACCTTCGGGTGCCTTTTTTTATGCTGCCGGCTTGCGAGCGACGAGCGCGAGCCGCTGATGTACCCTCACACCGCGCACGTCCTGAATCCGACGAATGAGACATCGTCCTCGGGCAGCAGCGCGGTTCGCGCGCGCGTATGGCGCAGTCGCGCAGGGCTCGCAAACGACACGCCTCGCACCACCTGATGGGTGCCGAAGCGGCCGACGATCTCGCCGTCCGTCGGCTCCGCGCTGAAGCCCAGATAGGGCTCGTATGGCGTGGCGGTCCATTCGCGCAGCGCGCCCCACTGGAGTCCGCGATTCTGCGTGGCCGCCAGTTCCCATTCGATTTCTTGCGGCAGGCGGCGGCCCGCCCACACGCACCATGCCTGCGCCTCGAACAGGGTCACGTGCCGCACCGGCTCATCAGGGTTGAGTGTGCGCTCGGCTCCGAAGCGCGATACCACCCAGCTTCGCGTCACCGCATGGCGAGACCAGTAGCGCGGCGCGGACCGCTCCTGCATCATCAGCCACTGGCGGCCCGCCGCGGACCAGTACGCAGGATGCTCATAGCCACCGTCCTCGACGAACTCGAGGTATTGCGCGTTGGAGACCAATGCAGCATCCATCTCGAACGCCGGCACATAGACCTTCTGGGGCGGCAGTTCATCGGGCCATGCGAAACCATCGGCATCGCTCCAGCCTTGCGTGAAGTTTCCGCCCGGAAAATGCAGCGCGTCGTTGTGAGAGACCGATGCCGCCGGGCCCACGGACGCCGGCTCGGCCGGCGCTACGCCCAATGATTGCAACAACGCTGCGATGGTCTCCCCCTGCACGTCCTCGTGGTACAGCGCGCGGCGGAACGGGTACAGCGTAGCGTCATCGTCGTCGGCCAGCAGCGCGATGCGGCGCAGCAATCCATCCAGTACTTGGGCCGCGTACTGCTTGACGCGCGATACATCGGGCAGCGCGATTTCCCAGCGCTCGTCCGGACCGATGCGCTCGGGATCGAACCACTCGTCAGCACCATCAAGCAAGGATGGCTCGCTGGCCACCGGCAGGCG
Source organism: Cupriavidus sp. SHE (assembly GCF_000812445.1). NCBI lineage: Bacteria > Pseudomonadati > Pseudomonadota > Betaproteobacteria > Burkholderiales > Burkholderiaceae > Cupriavidus > Cupriavidus sp. SHE. The sequence continues at coordinate 4,839 of NZ_JWMB01000033.1, forward strand.
GATACCGCCCTGCTCCAGATGGCGCACACCGCGCAGACACCACCACTCGGCGTGCCAGGCGACGTGACCCAGCGTCCACAGCGGCGGGTTGCAATCGTACTGACGCGGGACGGTCCAGCCACGGCGTGTCTGTCCGAACGCACCCAGCCACGCCAGCGTGCGGTTGCGCGATTCCACGAGCGCCTGCGCCAGCCCCTCGCGCGGCAGGCGCCGCGCATCGGGCCACGCTGCCTTGCCGCCGGTGAAGTGAAGATCGGGAAGCATGGAGAAGCCGCTCATCGCAAGGTCCGTGACTGAGGGTGAAAGAAAAGCCGGACACGCCGGCTGCGCGCATTATGACACCGGCGAGCCGGTGCCATTTTCCGCGCGCCCTATCCCCCTGCCGGCGCCGCGGCTTCTCCGCTGGCGCTCAGCCGCGCGCGTGGAAAACGGCGAACCATCCGCGTGGGTCGGTCCAGCTTACGGGGTCGGTGAAACCAGCCGATTCCAGCAGGATCGCGAAATCCTCGGGCCGATACTTGTGCGAGTCCTCGGTATGGATCCGCTCCCCTTCGGCAAAGTTGCGTTCACCATCAGGCCAGCGAACCGTCACCGCGCGCTCGGCCTCGAGGTGCATCTGGATGCGGGATGCCTGCTGATCGAACGATGCCACGTGGCGCCAGTCCTCGAGCGCGAAGTCGCTGCCCAGGATCCGGTTCACATTGCGCAGCACATTGCGATTGAACGCGGCCGTGACACCAAGGGCATCGTCATAAGCCGCGACCAGCGTATCCGCGTCCTTGTAGAGGTCCACGCCAATCAGCACGCCATCGCCATGGCCCGTCACCGCGCGCAGCCGCTGCAGTAGCGCCAGCGCGTCGATCGGTGTGAAATTGCCGATGCTGGAACCCGGGTAGAACAGCAACCGGCGGCCCCGCCTGACGTTGGATGGCAGGTCCAGTGGCCCGCACAGATCCGTGCCCAGGCCGAGCATTGGAATATGCGGATGCTGTTGCTGCAACCCGGACAGGGTGCCACGCAGGAAATCCACCGAGATATCGAGCGCGACGTACTGGGCCGGCTGCAGGCTCGGGAAAAGCCGGGCGGCCTTCTCGCAGTTGCCGGCGCCGAGGTCGATCAGCACGCAACCGCTGCCGGCACGCGCCGCGATCGCCGGGGCGACGCTGGCGAAGATCGACGCCTCGGTGCGCGTCGGGTAGTACTCCGGCAAGTCGGTGATGGCCTCGAACAGGCGCGAGCCGAGCACATCGTAGAAGAACTTCGGGCTGATGCCCGCCTGCGACCGGAGCAATCCGGCGACGATCTCGGCGCGCAGCGCGTCACTGTTCTCGTGATACTGCTGAATGAACTCCGGCCTGAGCGCGGCATGGGCGCCGTTCGCCACGATCAGGCGTGGCGTCGGGTCCTGCGCGTGTTCGGGAGCGGAATGGTGGTTGGCGTGGTGGAGAGACTGAGGCTGGGGGCGAGACGGGTTCAGTGGTGTCGTAACAGCCGGCATGACGTTTCCTTATTGTCGATGGGCACTACGTGAATCCCTCAAAGACCGCATGGCACGTCGGGCACACGGTTGGCGTGGGGTGCGCTCCTGTCGTGTCTGGTGCACACCGACCGACCGCCAATCCAACAAGCATAGGCGCATATGCATCTGCGTGCGTCATGCATTGCATGGCCCGGCAGCCCCGCTTCTGCCCACACATCTTGTCCATACATTCAGACACATTGTCGGTCACGCAACATTTTTCCTGCAGCTTCGGTATAATCGCGCCCAACGCAAAACGCCGGAGCATCCGGTGTCAGCGTCCCTTCCAAAGGGAAGTTAAAGGGGAGTAGCTTGGGGGCCCATGCCCTTAGCACAATCGTCATTCCGAGGCGCTGACCCGTCTCCGGTTGTGCTGACCCTGGTGCGCATACCGTACCAGCGTGTCGAGCAAGACCTTTGCAACCTGGTGTTACGGTTTGCAAAGGCAGTCCCGCCCTCGTCGGCAACTTCCGTCGCTCCGTAATCCCAGGTGTCAAAAAAACTTGCTGGCCCGACCGGCCCGCAGCAATTTGCACTTGAGGAGCCTACATGGAGTGGTTTACCGATCTGTTCACGATGCAGTTCCTGACAGCGCTGCTGTCGATCGTCGTCATCGACCTGGTACTCGCCGGCGACAACGCCATCGTGATCGCCCTGGCGGCGCGTAACCTGCCGCCGCACCTGCAAAAGAAAGCCATCGTCTGGGGCACCATCGGTGCCGTGGTCGTGCGTTCGGCGATGACCATCGGCGTGGTCTGGCTGCTGAAGATCCCCGGCCTGCTGCTGGTGGGTGGCCTGGCGCTGGTCTGGATTGCCTACAAGCTCCTGGCGGCCGAGGAAGACGGTGACGAGCACGGCAGCGGTGCCAGCACGCTGGTGGGCGCGATGAAGACGATCATCATCGCCGACGCGGTCATGGGCGTGGACAACGTGCTGGCCGTCGCCGGCGCCGCCCACGGCAGCTTCCTGCTGGTGGTGCTGGGTCTGCTGATCAGTATTCCGATCGTGGTCTGGGGCTCGAGCCTGGTGCTCAAGCTGATGGCACGCTTCCCGTCCATCATCTACGTGGGTGCCGGCGTGCTGGCCTTCACGGCTGTGAAGATGATCCTGGGCGAGCCGATCACCAAGCCGTTCTTCGAGGCGCAACCCATCATCAAGTGGGCGCTGTACCTGGTGATCGTCGGCGGCGTGCTGGGCGCCGGCTACCTGACGCAGAAGCGCCGGGAGCCGTCCACCCAAGCCAACTGACACCCCGCGTCTGACGCAGAAAGCCGCCTTCGGGCGGCTTTCTGCTTTCAGGCTAAAATCCCCGCTTGCGGCCCGCGCGCCGACGTCACTTCCCACTTCCTGTTCCGATGAAACAGTACCTCGACTTCATGCGCCATGTGTACGAGCATGGCACCGAAAAGTCCGACCGCACCGGCACCGGTACGCGCTCGGTCTTCGGCTACCAGATGCGCTTCGACCTGAACGAGGGCTTTCCCGTCGTCACCACGAAAAAGCTGCACCTGAAGTCGATCATCCATGAACTGCTGTGGTTCCTGCAGGGCTCGACCAACATCAAGTACCTGAAGGAAAACGGCGTCACCATCTGGGACGAATGGGCCGATGCCAACGGCGAACTGGGCCCGATCTACGGCTACCAGTGGCGCGCATGGCCGACGCCGGACGGTCGCCATATCGACCAGATCACCGAGGTCGTGCGGCAGATCCGCGACAACCCCGATTCGCGCCGGCTGATCGTATCGGCCTGGAACGTGGGCGAGATCCCGCAGATGAAACTGCCGCCCTGCCACGCGTTCTTCCAGTTCTACGTGGCCGATGGCAAGTTGTCCTGCCAGCTCTACCAGCGCAGCGCCGACATCTTCCTCGGCGTGCCGTTCAACATCGCCAGCTACGCGCTGCTGACGCACATGATCGCGCAGCAATGCGACCTGGGCGTGGGCGACTTCGTGTGGACCGGTGGCGACTGCCACATCTACAGCAACCACTTCGAACAGGTGGCAACGCAGCTTTCGCGCGAGCCGATGAAGCTGCCGACGCTGCGCATCAAACGTCGTCCCGACAGCATCTTCGACTACAAGTACGACGATTTCGAGCTGGTCGGCTATGAGTCGCACCCCGCGATCAAGGCGCCGGTGGCCGTATGACGCTGCTGACACTGATCGTCGCGCGCGCGCGCAACGGCGTGATCGGCCGCGACAACACCTTGCCGTGGCGCCTGCCGGAAGACTTGCAGCATTTCAAGCGCACGACCATGGGCGCGCCGATCATCATGGGTCGCAAGACCTGGGATTCGATCGGCCGGCCGCTGCCGGGGCGCCGCAATATCGTGGTGAGCCGCAACCGCGACCTGCATATCGAGGGCGCCGATGTGGTGGGATCGATCGAGGATGCGCAACGGCTGTGCATAGGTGTGGAACAGGTATTCCTGATCGGCGGCGCGCAACTCTATGTGGAGGCACTGCCGAGCGCCGATCGCCTGATCGTCACGGAAATCGACGCGGATGTGGAAGGCGATGCGTTCTTCCCGGCCGTGGACCGCACGACATGGGTCGAGACCGCGCGTGAGGTCCACCATTCGGAAACGAATGGCTTCGACTATGCATTCGTGACGTACGAACGGCCGGCGTCCGGGGAAGAATAAAAAAGGGCGGCGCAAACGGGTTCACCCGCTTGCGCCGCCCTTCGTCGTCCCTGATCGGCCCTTGTCGTCTCTCCCGTTCGGAAGAGACGCACAAACCATCAGTTCCCGGCGATCGTCATCTGCTCGATCAGGATCGAGCCAGTCTCCTTGGTGCCACGCACCAGCGCATCGGCACCAACGGCAACGATCTGGCGCAGCATCTCGACCATGTTGCCGGCAATCGTGATTTCCTCCACCGGATACTGGATCACGCCGTTTTCGACCCAGTAGCCCGAGGCGCCGCGCGAATAGTCGCCGGTCACGTAGTTCACGCCCTGCCCCATCAGCTCGGTCACCAGCAGACCGGTGCCCATCTTCTTCAGCATCCCGACGAAATCATCGCCCGCTTGCGTCTGCGAGCTGGTCAGCGTGAGGTTGTGCGAGCCGCCCGCGTTGCCGGTAGTCTTCATGCCGAGCTTGCGTGCCGAGTACGTCGACAGGAAGTAGCCCTGCACCACGCCGTCGCGCACCACGTCGCGCTCGTGCGTGCGCACGCCCTCTTCGTCGAACGGCGCGCTGCCCATCGCGCCCGGCACGTGCGGCCGTTCGTAAACCTGGATGTGCGGCGCGAAAACTTCCTTGCCCAGCGTGTCATACAGGAAGGTCGACTTGCGATACAACGCGCCACCCGACACCGCCTGCACGAACGCGCCCAGCAGGCCGGCAGCCAGTGGCGCCTCGAACAGCACCGGGCACTTGCGCGTGGACAGCTTGCGGGCGTTCAGGCGGGCCAGCGCGCGCTCCGCCGCATAGCGGCCAATTGCTTCCGGCTCAGCCAGCGCTCCGGGAGCGCGCTTCGACGAATACCAGTCATCCCGCTGCATGCCACCGCCCGAACCGGCGATTGGCGCACACGAGATGAAGTGGCGCGAGTAGGGATAGCCGCCCGAGAAGCCACGCGACGTGGCCAGCACAAACTGCGAGTGCTGGGCCGACACGCTCGCGCCGTCGCTGTTGCGAATCTTCGGCGAGACGGCGAAAGCCGCTGCTTCGGAGCGGCGGGCAATGTCGATCGCGCCTTCGGCATCGATGGTCCACGGGTGGAACAGGTCCAGATCCTGGGGGTCGCGCTCCAGCAATTCTTCCTCGGCCAGGCCGGCGCAGTCATCCTCGGCCGTGAAACGGGCGATGTTGTACGCGGCTTCGGCCGTGGCGCGCAGCGCGGCGGCCGAAAAATCCGACGTGCTGGCATTGCCGCGGCGCTTGCCGATCATCACCGTCACACCCACCACCTTGTCGCGGTTCTGCTCGATGGTTTCCACCTCGCCCTTGCGCACCGACACCGACAGGCCGCTGCCCTCGGAAATCTCGGTGGCGGCATCCGTCGCGCCTAGCTCGCGTGCCACACGCAGCACATCGGCCGCCATGGCCTTGAGCTGGTCCTGGGTGTAGGTGAAATGCGCGGTCTGTTCAGCGGTCTGGCTCATATGGGCGGGCGTGATCAAAAGTCCAAACGGGAATCATAGCAAGATAAAATGCCGCCCATGACGCGAAATACCCGTAACAATCCCAATGGCCGATTCCCGGGCGCCTTTGCCCCGGAGGACGAGGACGACCTGCCCAAGAGCAAGTCCCAGCGCAAGCGCGATATGACGGCGCTGCAGGACATCGGCGCCGAGCTGGAGTCCCTGCCCAAGGACAGGCTGGCGCGCGTGCCCATGCCCGAGGCGCTGGCCGACGCGATCCACGCGGCCCGCAAGATCACGAGCCACGAAGGCAAGCGCCGCCAGATGCAGTTCGTCGGCAAGGTCATGCGTGGCCTGGACGACGACGAAATTGCCACCATCCGGGCGGCTCTGGAAGGCTTCAAGGGCACCAGCAAGGCCGAAACGGCCCGGATGCACCTGATCGAGCGCTGGCGCGAGTTGCTGCTGGCCGACGACGACGCGCTGACCAAGTTCCTTGGCGAGCACCCAAGCGTGGACGTGCAATCGGTACGCAACATCATCCGCAATGCCCGCAAGGAAAAGGAACTGGCCAAGCCGCCAAAGTACTTCCGCGAGTTGTTCCAGGCCATCAAGACCGCACTGGAAGCGAAGGACGCCGACGCGGCCCCAGACAACGCACCGGAGCCCGAAGCATGAACCCGCAGACCCCACTGACATCGCCCGTCGCCCGCAAGAGCCCAGACGAGCTGGTGGTCGGCTTTGTGTCGATTTCCGACCGGGCATCGTCCGGCACGTACCAGGACGAAGGCATCCCCGCGCTGCGCGACTGGTTCGGCAAGACGCTGACCACGCCGTGGCAGTCTGTGGAACGGCTGATCCCCGACGAGCAGGCGCAGATTTCGCGCACGCTGATCGAGCTGGTGGACGTGGCTGGCTGTGACCTGGTGCTGACCACCGGCGGCACCGGCCCAGCCCGCCGCGACGTGACGCCGGAAGCCACGCTGGCCGTCGGCACCAAGGAAATGCCGGGTTTCGGCGAGCAGATGCGCCAGGTCAGCCTGCATTTCGTGCCGACCGCGATTTTGTCGCGCCAGGTGGCCGTGATTCGCGAAACGCCGAGCCGCGCCGCGCTGATCGTGAACCTGCCCGGCCAGCCGCGCGCCATCCGCGAGACGCTGGAAGGCCTGCGCGATGCCGATGGCAAGTCGATCGTTCAGGGGGTGTTCGCGGCCATGCCGTATTGCATCGACCTGATCGGCGGACCGTACATCGAGACCGATGAAGCGGTGGTCAAGGCCTGGCGGCCGAAGAACGCCGTGCGGGCGAAGCCGGCATCGGCTTGAGGTTTGATGTTTTCTCCCCACACCCGCCCGGCGGGAGCGGGGAGAAGACTGAAAGGTTCACTTCAAACCCAGGTACAGCCCGATCGGCACGAATACCACCGCCGCGATATTGCCGAGCAGCACGATCGACGCCACCTGATCCGGCTCCTGCCGGAAGTGGTCGGCCACCAGGAAGTTCAGCACTGCCGGCGGCAGTGCCGCGAAGACGAACAGCAGCCCGCGTTGCAGGTCGGTCATCGGCACCCACCAGGCCAGCCCCAGCGCCACGACGATCCCCGCCAGCGGGCAGACCGCTGCGCCCAGCACCCCCATCCCCCAATTGCGCAGACTGACGTCCTTCATGCGCACGCCGAGCGCGAACAGCATCAGCGGCACCGTGGCATCGCCCAGCAGCTTGATGGACTCGTAGACCGGCTCGGGCAAGGTGAAATAGGGCTTCGCCAGCGACAACGCCACACCGGCCACCGTGGCCAGCACCATCGGGTTGCGCGCGATCTGCGCCATCGATGCGTGCCGGTTGACGATCTTCATGCCGACCGTGAAATGCATCAGGTTCGATGCCGCGAACAGCGCCACGGCCGGCGCCAGGCCTGCCGGACCGAATGCGAACACCGACAGCGGCAGGCCCATGTTGCCGCAGTTGTTGAACATCATCGGCGGCACGAATGTGCGGGGATTGGCCCCGATCATCCGGGCCACGAGCCAGGCCAGCACCCCCGAGCCGATCACCACGGCCACCGCACAGGCCAGCAGGACAAGCTGGTCCGCCAGCACGAAGTCCTTGCTGATGAACGCCGACACCACAAGTAACGGCGCAATCACTTCCAGCGTCGCCCGGTTGATGCCGGTCATGTCCGGATGGGCACGGCGTCCGTAGAGCCAGCCAATCAGGATGATCAGGATGACCGGGGTGATGATCGAGACGATGCGCGTGAACATGGGCGGGGGCGACAGGGTGGCGCGGCGGAGGCCGCGCACCGGCCCGCCGCGTGGAGGTACTGCTCTTGAACGGTCAGGCTGCTGGTGCCTGGGGTGCCTCGGGCGCCTCGGGCGTGGCGGAAGCCGACGTCTTGATGAAATGCTGGCGGTAGTAGCGCAGTTCTTCCACCGATTCCAGGATGTCCGCCAGGGCCGTGTGAAGCTGGCGCTTGGTGAAACCCTTGTGGATTGCCGGCTCCCAGCGCTTGCAGAGTTCCTTGAGCGTCGAGACGTCCAGGTTGCGGTAGTGGAAGAACGACTCGAGCTTGGGCATGTAGCGCGCCATGAAGCGGCGGTCCTGGCAGATCGAATTACCGCACATCGGCGACTTGTTGGCCGGCACCCAGCGCTTCAGGAACGCCAGCAATTCGGCCTCGGCCTGGGCTTCGGTCAGCGTGGACGCCTTGACCTTGTCGATCAGGCCCGAGCGGCCGTGGGTACCCTTGTTCCAGTTGTCCATCGCGTCCAGCACGGCATCCGGCTGATGGATCACCAGCACCGGCCCTTCGGCCAGGATATTGAGTTCGGAGTCAGTGACCACTACCGCCACTTCGATAATCCGGTCGGTGTCCGGCTGCAGGCCGGTCATTTCCATGTCCAACCAGACGAGGTTGTTTTCACTTTTGACGGAGGATGCGGAAGGGCTTGTCATTCTGGCGGTACGGCTCGATATGGAGGTCGGATAAGAGCGCCCGACGAGTTACCCAAGGGTACGGCGGGCGAACAATTTATAATTCTCGCATATCCGCCCCGATGGCCAGGTATGCATGCCTTCCGCCGCGCCATCGTCAACAAGGCCCACAGATGTTCACGCTGATCTTTCTTGCCGCACTGGTTGTCATGGTGCTGACCAAACTCTGGCTGGCCAGCCGCCAGATTCGCCATGTGGGCCGTCATCGCGGCGCCGTGCCGGAACGCTTTGCCGACACCATCACATTGTCCGCCCACCAGAAAGCGGCGGACTACACCATCGCACGCACGCGGCTGTCGATGCTCGAGGTGCTGGCCGGCGCGGCCGTCCTGATCGGCTTCACGCTGCTGGGCGGCCTGCACGCGCTGAACCAGCTCTGGCTGCACGTATTCGGCGGCGGTGGCTACTTCTATGGCGTCGCGCTGATCGCCAGCGTGGTGCTGATCGGCGGGCTGATTGACCTGCCCTTCTCGCTCTACGGCCAGTTCGTGGTCGAAGAGCGCTTCGGCTTTAACAAGATGACGTTCGGCCTGTGGCTGGCGGACTTGCTCAAGATGGCCGTGGTGGCCTGCGTTCTGGGCCTGCCGCTGCTGCTGGCCGTGCTGTGGCTGATGGACCAGGCCGGCACGTACTGGTGGGTCTGGACCTGGCTGCTGTGGATGGCGTTCAGCCTGCTGCTGCAGGTGATCTTCCCGACCTTCATCGCCCCGCTGTTCAACAAGTTCGAACCGCTCAACGACGAAACCCTGCGCGAGCGCATCGAGGCGCTGCTGCGCAAGTGCGGCTTTGCCAGCAAGGGCCTGTTCGTGATGGATGGCAGCCGACGCAGCGCCCATGGCAACGCTTATTTCACAGGCTTTGGCGCATCGAAGCGCATCGTGTTCTTCGACACCCTGCTGTCACGCCTGGACGGCGAGGAAGTGGAAGCGGTGCTGGCGCACGAACTGGGCCACTTCAAGCGTCGTCACGTGGCCAAGATGATGATCGTGACGTTTGCGCTGTCGCTGGTGTTCCTGGCCCTGCTCGGCTGGCTGGCCACGCGCGAATGGTTCTTCACCGGGCTGGGCGTGCTGCCGAACTTCGGCAGCAGCAACCACGCGCTGGCGCTGGTGCTGTTCTTCCTGACGCTGCCGGTGTTCACGTTCTTCCTGGGCCCCCTGGCCAGCGTATCGTCGCGCAAGCATGAGTTCGAGGCCGACGAATTCGCCGCGCACCAGACCAATGCTGGCCATCTGGTCTCGGCGCTGGTCAAGCTGTACAAGGACAACGCCTCGACGCTGACCCCCGACCCGCTCTACAGCGCGTTCTACTACTCGCATCCGCCCGCAGCCCAGCGGATCGACCGCTTGCTGGCGCACGCATGACCCGCAGCGCGCGCCATCACAACGCCGGGAAAGGCACCGGCAAGAACGACTCGAGCGAATCGGCACTGATTGTCGCGGCACACGGCCGGCACTATGTCGTGGAACGCGCGGACGGCACGCACCTGCATGCGTTTCCGCGCGGCAAGAAGAGCGATGCCGCCGTGGGTGACCATGTACGCGTGGAACTGGCCTCGGTCGATCAGGGTGTGATCACCGCGATCGATCCGCGCAAGAACCTGCTGCACCGCTCCGACCAGTTCAAGTCGAAGCTGCTGGCTGCGAATATCGACCAGGTCATCATCGTCCTGGCCACCGAGCCCAGCTTCTCCGAAGACCTGCTGGGCCGCGCCCTGGTATCGGCCGAAGCACTGGAAATCCGTCCGCTGGTGATCCTGAACAAGACCGACCTGACCGCGCGGCTCGATGACGCGCGGCGGCGGCTGAAGCTCTACGAGGACCTGGGCTACGAGACGCTGGAGCTATCCGTGCACGGACGCCCGGATGAGGCGCTCGCCGCGCTCAAGCCGCGCACGGCGGGCGTCTCCAGCATCATGATCGGCCAGTCCGGCATGGGCAAGTCGTCGCTGCTGAACCTGCTGATTCCGGGTGTGGAAGCGCAGACTCGCGAGATCTCCGCGAAGCTCGACTCGGGCAAGCACACCACCACGTTCACGCGCCTGTACCACCTGCCGGAGGAATGGGCAGTGGTCGACGGCCGTCCGGGTTATCTGATCGACTCGCCAGGCTTCCAGGAATTCGGTCTGCACCACCTGAGCGAAGGCATGCTGGAACGGGCCTTTCCGGAGTTCCGGCCAAGGCTGACCGAATGCCGGTTCTACAACTGCCATCACATCAACGAGCCAGGCTGCGGGGTGCTGCAGGCCATCGACGACGGCGCGATTTCCACGCGCCGGCATCAGCTCTACACGCAGTTGCTGCACGAGTCACGCCAGCAGAAGCCGTGGTAAGGTAAGCGCACCTGCCCGTTCGCTTCGCGCCATCATGAAACTGCTGCTGAGGACGCCATCGCTGGTCCACGCCGCGCACTGCGAAAACGTGCTGCGCGCGGCTGGCATCCAGGCCGAGGTCCGCAACACATGGCTGGCAGGCGCGGCGGGTGATATCCCGCTGCAGGAAAGCGCGCCCCAGGTTTGGATTCTCGATGACGCTACCGAAGCCGATGCCTGGGCGGTGCTGAATGCCGCCGCGAACCCGAGGCCGGGTCCGCACTGGCAATGCCGGCACTGCGGAGAATGGCACGAGGCGCAGTTCGCGGCGTGCTGGCGCTGTGGGCAGCCACAGGAGCAGGCCGCCGGATAGACCAGCCATCGGCCGCCGGGAGAAAGAAAAAAGCGCCAACGATGTGGCGCTTTTTTCTTTGCGAGCATTGCGATAGTCGCGAGAGTCGTTGCGGGGTCAACCCACCCACAACGCCAGCGAGATCATCGCCAGCAGAATCATCCAGAGGACCACGGCACGCCAGACCAGGCCAACCGCCGATTGCAGCGTGCGAACACCTGGATCGCTGCCGAATTCGGGCGGCACGGGGTCCGAACCATCGTCCATGCCAGGAGCATAGTCGACGCCCGCCACGCTCATGCGCAGCATCACACTCGAATCGTCCTCGGCCAGCGGCGCGCCGAGCCGGACGCCGAGCGCCCCACCACCACTGGCAAGCAGGATGCCGTTGACCGCGTCGTTCCATTTGCGCGCGTGGTTACGCCACGCGTAGACCGCATCCTCGAAGTTGCCGACGATCGCAAACCCGATCGAGGTCAGGCGCGACGGGACCCAATCGAGCACGTAGAACGCCTGCGCGGCAAAGCAACCCAGGGCCGGGCTGCGTTCGTTGGACGGGCTGTTCCACTGCCGGCTCAGATACTCGGCGGTGCGATACAGGATCACGCCACCCGGGCCGATCGGCACCAGGAACCAGAAGAACACGCCGAAGACATGGCGATGCACGGCAACGATCGCCGCTTCAAGCGTATGGCGCACGATCTCGCTGACCGGCATTTCGACCGTATCGAGCCCGGTCCACTCGTGCAGGATCGTCCTCGCGGTATGCAGGTCGTCGCGGTTGAGCGCCTCGTGGATGTCGGTGAAGTAGTGGCTGAACTGCCGGAATCCGAGGGTCAGGTACAGCAGCAGCACATTCCAGACCAGCGTGAGCGCGATGCTGATCGAAGACAGCAGATAGTGGACGATCACTACTGCCAGCGTCAGCGGCAACACCACGGTCAGCCAGGCCAGCGCGGCGTCGCGCGGGCGACCGGTATCGAATGCGTGCTCGGCCCGGTCGCCCAGCACGCGCACGATATCGAAAATCGGATTGTTCCGACCCAAGGCGCGGAACTGTTCGGCAATCAGCGCCAGAAGAATGGAAACGAAAGTCATCGGGTGACGATTAATCGGTGTGCGGCGAAGTGCCGCGGCGGTCCCTTGGCCGTATAGCCAGACGATAGCATAGCGCCCCGGTGGCTTTGCAATACTCGTGTAAGCACTGGTAAGCAAAAAGCTAAAAGCGGTAAAAATACAAAACGCCCGCCGAAGCGGGCGTCAATGCCACGAGGTAGGAAACGGATGAGCCGGTCAGGACAGATCGAAGACCAGCACCTCGGCCCCGCTGCCTTGCGACAGGTTCACGGTTTCCACGTCTTCCAGCTTCGCTGCGTCGCCAGCCTCGAGCACCTGGCCGTTCATACTGATACGCCCACGTGCCACGTGGACATAGGCGCGACGGCCCGGCGCCAACGACAGCGTGGCAGTTTCATCGCCATCGAACAGGCCCGCGTACAGGCGCACATCCTGATGGATCACCACCGAACCTTCGGCGCCGTCCGGGCTACCCACCAGGCGCAGGCGACCGCGCTTGTCGGCGGCTTCGAAGTGCTTCTCCTCGTAGCCAGGTTCGATGCCGGTCTCGTTCGGCATGATCCAGATCTGCAGGAAATGCGTCGTATCGTGCGCCGCGTGGTTGTATTCCGAATGACGCACGCCCGTGCCGGCGCTCATGCGCTGCACATCGCCCGGACGGATCACGCTGCCGTTGCCCATGCTGTCCTTGTGGGCCAGCTCGCCTTCCAGCACATAGCTGATGATCTCCATGTCCCGGTGCCCATGGGTGCCGAAGCCCATGCCCGGCGCCACGCGGTCCTCGTTGATCACGCGCAGCGACCCGAACTGGACATGGCGCGGATCGTAGTAATCAGCAAACGAGAAGCTGTGGTACGACTTGAGCCAGCCATGGTCCGCATACCCACGCTCTTCAGATTTACGGATTTCAATCATTTTGATGGCCCTCCTTGTGGCCTGGCTATCGACCCAGATGGCTAGATCCATATGGGTCAGGGGCGTTTCGATGCTAGGCAGTTTAGGGCAGCGGGAGTATATTGGCGGGCACCACATTAGAAGCAGTCGTTCAGAAAATCTGAATATGCCCCTGTCCCTGGAATCCCTCGAAGTCCTTGACGCCATCGAACGCAAGGGCAGCTTTGCCGCCGCCGCCCACGAGATGGGCAAGGTGCCCTCCGCCCTGACCTATGTCGTCCGCAAGCTCGAGGAAGATCTCGACGTGCTGCTGTTCGACCGGCGCCGCCATCGCGCCGAGCTGACACCGGCTGGCCGGGCGCTGCTCGACGAGGGCCGCCACCTGCTGCGCGCGGCCGACGACCTGGAGCGACGCATCAAGCGGCTGGCCACCGGCTGGGAAGCCAGCCTGAACATCACCGTCGACGACCTCGTCAATTTCCGCGCCCTGCTGCCCGTGATCCAGGATTTCTACGCCGAGAACACTGCCACGCGGCTGCGCTTTTCCAAAGAGGTGCTGGGCGGCGCCTGGGATGCGCTGGTCAGCAATCGCGCGGACCTGATCATCGGCGGCGCCTACGAGGCGCCAAGCACGCAGGGCTTCCAGGTGCGTGCCCTTGGTGCCATGCCGTTTGTGTTCGCGGTGGCCGCGCACCATCCGCTGGCCGCGGTCGAAGGGCCACTCACGACGATCGAGATTGCCAAGCACCGCATCGTGGCCGTGGGCGATACGTCGCGCAACCTGCCCGCGCGCACCCACGGTGTGCTGGCCGGTCAGGATGTGCTGGTGGTGCCCACCATGCGCGACAAGCTTGAAGCGCAGATCCGCGGTCTGGGCTGCGGCTGGCTGCCCGCGCCGCTCGCCCAACCGCATATCGAGAGCGGCGTGCTGCAGGCCCGGGAGACCGTGGAGGTACGCGCCCCCGGAAACTTCAAGGTAGCCTGGCGGACGAACACACGCGGCAAGGCGCTGCAGTGGTGGACGAACAAGCTCGAAGACCCTCGGCTGGCACAGGCGCTATTGCTTCAACCGCCGCACTCTCCGCTAGATCAGACCGACTGAAACAGACCGACTGCCACAGAGCGACTGAATCCCGCAGTTCCATGTCACAACGCTACCGGGGCCGCTTCGCGCCCTCCCCCACCGGTCCGCTTCATCTGGGCTCCCTGGTTACCGCGCTAGCAAGCTGGCTGGACGCGCGCGCCCATGGCGGCGACTGGCTGGTGCGGATCGAGGACATCGACTACCCGCGCTGCGTCAGGGACGCCGACAATGACATCCTGCGCACACTCGACGCACTTGGCCTGCACCCCGATGAACCGCCCGTCTGGCAAAGCCGTCGCGAAGGCCTCTACGCGGAGGCGCTGCGCCAGCTCGACGCCGCCGGCTATCTCTATCCGTGCGGCTGCACGCGCAAGGAAATCGCCGATTCGCTCGTGCACGTGCGTGAACGGCATCAGACACTCGGCTACCCGGGCACTTGCCGCAATGGCCTGCATGGCAAGCTGCCACGTGCCTGGCGCGTGCGCGTGCCAGATGGCCCGGCGGCAACGATCTGCTTTGACGACCGCTGGCAGGGCCGCCAATGCCAGAACCTGGAAACGGAACTCGGGGATTTCGTACTGAGACGGGCCGATGGGCTATGGGCCTATCAGCTTGCGGTTGTGGTCGATGACGCCGCACAGGGCATCACGCATATCGTGCGTGGAGCGGACCTACTGGATTCGACACCGCGACAGATCCACCTCCAGCATTTGCTGGGCTTGCCAACGCCGGACTATCTGCACGTGCCGGTGGTGGTCAACGCAGTCGGAGAGAAATTGAGCAAGCAGAGCGGCGCGCAAGCGCTCGATGCTTCGGCACCGCTCGATGCGCTCCGCACTGCGGGAACGCATCTGGGCATCGTGAACCAGGAGACGACGGTGGCCGCCTGGCTGGCGACCGCTACCGGTCAGTGGCTGGAACGGCTACGCGCCGTTCAAGACTTGCGCGGCACGCCGCCGAGCAGCGCGGCCACGGGGCGCTTGGGCGCCTGACGTCCACGCGTCAGCGCGGCGGCCAGTTGTTCCTCGGTCTTCGGTGCCGGCGTGTAGCTGCCCGACGGCTCGTACGGACGCGAGAAGAACGGATCGTCCGACGGACGGAACGCCTGGCGACCATTCGGCTCGGTACGGCGGCGGCGCTGCTGCTCCTCGCCCTCGCCATTGTCGCGAACGCGGCGAACTTCCGTACGCGCGCGGCGACGATCGCTGTCTTCCTGACGCGCACGCTCGCCGGTCGGATCGAAGCCGTCCAGCGAGCCGCGCGGAATGCTGCGCTTGATCAGCTTCTCGATGTCGGCCAGCAGACGGTCGTCATTGCCCGGCACGAAGATCGAAAGCGCGTCGCCGCTGGCGCCAGCCCGGCCTGTGCGGCCGATGCGGTGCACGTAGTCTTCCGCACTGAACGGCAGGTCGAAGTTGATCACGCAGGGCATGGCGGGAATGTCCAGACCACGGGCCGCCACATCGGTGGCCACCAGCGCGTCGATCGTGCCATTCTTGAAACCGTCGAGCGTCTGCATACGCTCGGTCTGCGTCTTGTCCCCGTGAATCGCGGCGGCGTTGATGCCCTCGCGCTCCAGATGACGCGCCAGACGCGAGCAACCAATCTTGCTGTTGACGAAAACGATGCACTGGCGCGACTGCTGTTCGTTGGCGCGCTGCTTGAGCAGATGCACCACGGCGGCCTGCTTGTGGCCATCCTGCACCTGATACACCACCTGACGCACGTTCTCGTTGGTCGAGTTGCTGCGCGCCACTTCGATCGTCACCGGCTGCTTCAGGTAGCTGGAGGCCAGCTTCTTGATTTCGGGCGAGAACGTGGCCGAGAACAGCAGCGTCTGGCGCTGCGCCGGAAGCAGGTTGATGATGCGCTGCAGGTCGGGCAGGAAGCCCATGTCGAGCATGCGGTCGGCCTCGTCGAGCACCAGCATCTGCACCTGCGACAGGTTCACCGACTTCTGCTGCACGTGATCGAGCAGACGGCCCGGCGTGGCCACGAGGATTTCCACGCCACGGCGCAGCGCATCGGTCTGCGGGTTCATGTCGACGCCACCGAAGACCACCGTGCTGCGCAGGTCGGTGTGCTTGGCATACCGGGCGACGTTGTCGTAGACCTGATCGGCCAGTTCGCGCGTCGGCGTCAGCATCAGCGCGCGCACCGGGTGACGCGCCGGAGAGGCACTCGCGTTGGCGAGCGGCAGCAGACGCTGAATGATCGGCAGCGCGAAACCAGCGGTCTTGCCGGTGCCGGTCTGCGCGGCGCCCATCACATCCTTGCCCAGCAACACCACGGGAATCGCCTGCGCCTGAATCGGCGTCGGCTTGGTGTAACCCTGTTCGGTCAAGGCGCGCAGAACGCGCGGATCCAGCCCGAAGCTTTCGAACGTCTGCTCTGCTGCTGGGGCCTGGTCTTGTGTGGTTGTCATCGTCATGGTTGAGGTGTCTGTGCAGGGCGCGAAGCCGTCGCAATCGGACACGCGTCTGGAACTGAGACCGGGCAAAGGGTGAATTGCCCGGAAAATCAAAGACTTGGATTCTACCATTACTGCCCGGGCGCGGTCATCCCGGACGCTAGCCAGTATCGGCGCCTGCGATGTCAACAACATGTCACATCCACGCGCGACGATGTTGCCCCGGCTCAAGCGCCGACCATACAACCCAGACAAAGCGTTCCACCACGGACTCCACCATGACCACCACCCCGCTCGTCGAGCCCAGCGATCTGACCCGACGCAGGTTCCTGCGCACTTCCCGGCGCTTTCTGGGCCTGGGCGCCAGTCTGGCGCTGGTTGGACCGGCGGTGCTCGCCGCCCCGGCCGTGGTGTCGAGCGGACGCCCGAACACGCCCGACGGCATCCAGCTTGGCGATCCGTCGGATGACGGGCTGGTGGTCTGGGCACGCGCCGAGCGTCAGTCGCGCATGGTGGTCGAATACGCCGCCGAGCCGGGTTTCCGCAATCCGATGCGCATTTCGGGCCCGCTGGCGACCAGTGAAGCCGACTTCACCGCCCGCACCGTGCTGACCGGCCTGCTGCCGGGTCAGCAATACCACGTGCGCGTCGCATTCGAGAACCCCGAGCAACGCCGTGGCATGGGCGCCTGGACGGAGGGTTCGTTCCGCACCCCGTCCCAGCAGGCCGATCGCCCGATCCGCTTCGTCTGGTCGGGCGATACGGTCGGCCAGGGCTGGGGCATCAACCCCGACCTCGGCGGGATGCGCATCTATGAAGCGATGCGCCAGCGCAACCCGGACTTCTTCATCCACAGCGGCGACACGATCTACGCGGACAGCCCGATCACGGCCGAGCAGAAAGCCGAGGATGGCCGCATCTGGCGCAACCTGGTGACGGAGGAAGTCAGCAAGGTCGCCGAGACGCTGAAGGAGTTCCGCGGCCGTCATCGCTACAACATGATGGACACCAACGTGCGCCGCTTTGCGAGCCAGGTCCCGCAAATCTGGCAGTGGGACGACCACGAGATCACCAACAACTGGTCGGACTCGAAGGATCTCTCCGGCGACGCGCGCTATACGGAAAAAGACGTGCGCGTGCTGGTCGCGCGCGGCAGCCGCGCCTTCCTGGAAAACGCGCCGATGCGCTGGCACCGCCAGGGGCTTGCCGAGCGCGTGCATCGCAAGATCGGCTACGGACCGCTACTCGACGTGTTCGTGCTCGACATGCGCAGCTTCCGCGGCCCAAATGGCTATAACCGCGAGACGACCGAGAGCGCGGCCACGGCATTCCTCGGCAATGCGCAGCTCGAATGGCTGGTGGCGGAACTGATGGCATCGCAGGCCACCTGGAAGGTCATCGCCGCTGATATGCCGATTGGCCTTGGCGTGCCCGACGGCAAGGACGCTCAGGGGCGTCCGCGCTGGGAAGCCATCGCCAACGGCGACGGTCCGGCGCTGGGACGCGAACTGGAAACCGCCCGACTGCTCACGCGCATCCGACAGGCCGGCATCAAGAATGTGGTGTGGGTGACGGCGGACGTGCACTACTGCGCCGCCCACCACTACTCGCCAGAACGCGCGGTGTACAAGGATTTCGATCCGTTCTGGGAATTCGTGGCCGGCCCGCTCAATGCAGGCAGCTTCGGCCCGAACCCGCTCGACAACACGTTCGGGCCGCATGTCGCATTCCAGAAGGCACCCACCGCGCAGAACATGTCGCCGTTTGCCGGCTATCAGTTCTTCGGCGAGGTCAACATCGACCCCGCCTCGCGCGCGCTAACCGTCGATCTGCGTGACCTGAACGGCGTGTCGCAGTATTCGCAGACGCTGCAGGCGCAGGCCTGAGCGTCCTCGCGAAGCCGCCGACCGAAACGCCGGACGGCGGTGTCGATCGGCGGTATCAATCGCCGGTATCAATCGCTCTTGATACCGTTGTCCTGAATGACCTTGCCCCACTTCGCGTAGTCATTGCGCATACGCGTGGCGAACTGGTCGGAAGGCAGGTACGAGGCCACGGTGCCGGCGCCCAGCATCTTCTGCTCGACGGTCGGATCGGCCAGCGCCCCCCTGAGCGCGGCCGACAGCTTGGCCACGATCTCCTTGGACGTGCCGGCCGGCGCCAGCAAGCCACCCCACGACGCTGCGTCGAATCCCGGGAAGCCCTGCTCCGCCACGGTCTTCACCTCGGGCGCGAAGCTCACGCGCTTGCTTGACCCCACGGCGATCGCACGCAGCTTGCCCGCCTTGATGTGCGGCAGCGCGGCAATCATGTCCGAGAACATCATCGGCACCTGTCCGGCCAGCACGTCGGACATGGCCGGCGCGCTGCCTTTGTAAGGCACGTGCTGCACGTCGAAGTGACCGAGGTTTTTCAGAAGCTCCGTCGACAGATGGCCGAAGCTGCCATTGCCCGCGCTGGTGTAGTTCATCTGGCCGGGGTTGGCCTTGGCCTTTGCGATGTACTGCTGCAGGTTGGTCACATCGGGCAGCGCGTGCGGATTGACCACCATCACGATCGGCAGCTCATATGCGTTACCGATAGGCGCGAAGTCCTTGAAGATGTCGTAGCCCTTGCGCGGCAGCAGATACGGCGCCAGCAGCGTCGGCGTGGCAAGCATCACGATCGTGTAGCCGTCAGGCGTGGCCTTGGCCACGGTCTCGGTGCCGATGGTGCCTGATGCGCCCGGACGATTGTCGATGACGATCGGCTGCTTGAGCGTCTCGCTCATCTTCTGGCCGATGATGCGCGCAGCGGTATCGGTGGGACCACCGGCCGGGAACGGCACGACCAGCCGGATCGGCTTGTCCGGGTAGTTTGCCTGGGCCTGCGCCGTGGCAGGAACGAACGGCAGCAGTGCCGCCACGGCGAGCGCGGACAGCGCCAGGCGGCGATGGGTACGTTGATGACGGTGACTACGGTATTGCACGTTGCTTCCTCCAATTGCTGCCGGCGAACAGGACACGCCGGCCTGCTTTCTCGTTTTTGAAAATCCGTTTCAGAGCTTCATGACGCCCGGCCGGAACAACCGCGCGTCCATCAGGCGCAGGTCATCGGCCACCGCGACCGGCGTGGCGCATTGATCGAGCACGTCGCGTTGCAGGTCCACGCCGGGGGCGATCTCGACCAGCGTCAGGCGAGCATCGCCCTGCGCGTCAGCGCGCATTTCGAACACGGCACGTTCGGTGATGTAGAGCACAGGCACACCGAGCGACGCCACGTACGGGCCGTTGAAGCTCAGATGCGATACCTCGGGCACGATCTTCTTCACGCGACCCTCGCGCGCGATCCGCAACTGGTCCTGCTCGACCCGCACCTCGAGGCCGCCGGCTGTCAGCGTGCCCATGAACACCACGGCGCGTGCGCTCTGGGTGATGTTGATAAAGCCGCCAACGCCAGCGATCAACGCGCCCTCGCCTTCCCCGAACTTGCTCACGTTGACGTTGCCGTGCCCGTCGAGTTCAGCCAGACCGAGGATCGCCAGGTCGATGCCGCCGCCTTCGTAGAAGTCGAATTGCGCGGGCTGGTCGACCACCGCCTCGGGATAGGCCGACGCGCCGAAGCTCAGTCCATCCGCCGGCGTGCCGCCGATCGGACCGGCTTCCACGGTCAGCGTGAATCCGCCCAGGCCGGCCTGATGCGCCAGCGCGCCAACCGCGGCCGGCATCCCGACACCCAGGTTCACCACGCGCGGTTTGCGTGCCGCTAGCTCCATGACGGCGCGCCGCTGCACGATCGTGCGCGCATCGAGTGGCGCCGACGCATCGGGCAGCACCTCGGCTTCCTTCGCCCGCTCCGCGGCCTCGGCGGCTTCACCGCGCCACGGCCTGACGTAGGCTTCGTTGTAGGCCTCGGCAAACGTCATCAGGTGATGCCCGGGCTGTTCACTGACCACCACGTAGTCCACCAGAATGCCCGGCACGTGGATGGCCTGCAGGGTCTCGTGGTAGTCGACCACCGACTCCACCTGGGCGATCACGATGCCGCCCGAGTTGTGCGCGGCTTGCGCCATTGCCAGCAGTTCGTGGTGGAAGGCCTCGCGATGCGTGCTGAGATTGCCGCGCGTGTCGGACGCCGTGCAGCGGATCAGCGCGCAATCAATGCGGAAGCTCGGATAGAACAGATATTCGTCGCCACGGAAGTCGACCGCCTCTACCCAGTTCGCTGTACCGGCGGCAATGGCATCGCGGGCACGCTGGTTGACCGCGCCACCGTGGTAACGAGCGTCCTTCTCGACACGAGGATCGACGAACGTATGCAGACCGATCTTGGTCAGCACGCCGGGCTTGCCGCCTGCGATGGCCCGATAGAGATGCGTGAGCACGCCCTGTGGCAGGTTGAAGCCTTCGCACTGCTCGGTCATCGCCAGCGTGGCCAGCCGCGTGGCGGAGCGCCAGTGACCGCCGACAACCGCCCGGGTCATGCCGACGTTACCGAAATGGTTCACACCACGGGCGCCCCGGTCGCCCTGCCCGGCCGAATACACCAGCGTCAGGTCTCGTGGCAGCGCCTCGCGCAAGAAGCGCTGCTCGAGCGCCTCAGTCACCCCTTCGGCGTGTCCCGCGCCGACAAACCCGGCGCTAGCCACGGTCCAGCCGCTCTGCACGAGCGCGGCCGCCTGCGCGGTGGTGATCACCTTCATTGCTGTCTCCTGGTTTTTCTGGTTTTTTCTGGTTTTCTGGCGTTTCCGGATTGTCCTGCCATCGTGGTTTTCGCCGAACCACGTTTTGCGAACATTTGTTCGGAAAACGCATATCATACGGATCGGCAGCCCGGACGCAAGCCCGGTCTGACCCTCGGATACCTTTCACTGACCTCCACGCCAATGCCTGACGACCACGCTCCGGAGATCCCGAAGAAGGAAGAACTGCTCGATTCGCTGACCAAGGGGCTTGCGCTGCTGCGGCTGTACGCCAGCGGCGTGGAGCGTCTGACAATGCAGGAGGTGGCGGAAGAACTCGACGTCACCCGCGCGGCCGCGCGCCGGCTGCTGCTGACGCTGGCGCACAACGGCTACCTGGCGCAGGAAGGCCGGCAGTTTGCCCTGACACCAAAAGTGATGGATCTGGGCTACGCGTACTTTGCGTCGATGAACCTGCCGCAACTGGCCCGGCCCTACTTGCAGGCACTCTGCGCCGAAGTCGGCGAAAGCTGCTCGGTCGGGATGCTTGACCAGGAATCCGTGGTGCTGGTCGCGCGCGAGGAACCCAGCCTGCTACTGCGCGTGGACATGGCCATCGGCCGCCGGATGCCGGCATATGCGCACTCGCTCGGCCGCGTGCTGCTGGCGGGGCTCGACGCCGAAGCGCTCGACGCCTATCTCGCGCAAGCTGAACTCAGGCAACTGACGCCATTCACGATCAGTTCGGGCCCCGCGCTGGCGCGCAAGCTCGAAGCGGTGCGCGCCGACGGCTTCTGCACGCTGATCAGTGAACTGGCGGATGGCTTCGCCGGCATCTCGGTGCCGCTGCATGACCAGACCGGGAAGACCGTGGCTGGCCTGGGCCTGAGCATGGTGCTGGGTAGCCGCGATCAGGCTTATCTCGAAAAACACTACCTGCCGCCTCTGCGACGCACGGCGGCGCAGATCGAGTCGATCCTGAAAGCACGCTGACGACACACTGCCCACGCGCAAACGGCCCCGAAAGGAAAAAGCCCCGCTGGCCGGGGAGGTCGCGGGGCTGAAGTGGTAGCGGGGCAAGGATCCAGTCGCCCCAAGGGCTATCTTGGTGGAAGACCTGCGGCTCGGCATCACCCGAATGTGGGGAAAAGCGTGGGGTAACGCACCTAACTTCCGCGAAAAATCATGCGTGCGGCAGATCCTGGAACGGAGCGAACCGTTCGACCGCCGACGTGAACGCCGCCAGCGCCGGATGCCGCGCTGGGTCGACCTTTCCCGGCAACATGGCCTGCGTGAACGTCCAGACCACGGCAGCAGTCAGCCCTGCCTGATCGAGCGCGCGGGCGTCGGCCGGCACCGGCATTCTGGCGATCTCCTGCTCCAGCAGTTCAAAGGCGGCCGCGCGCTGGCCGTCGATCCGTTCCAGCCAGGGCTCATGCTGCTTGGCCTCGGGCCGAAGGTTGTGCTCGTAGACGTTCTGCACAACCTTTTCGCAGGCCGCCAACGCCAGGCCAATCGTGCGCAGCGCGTGCTGGCGATCCGCCAGACCCTCGGGCATCAGGCTGCGGCCAGCCAGCGTTTCCGCGTAGTCGATGATCAGCGTCGAATCCATCAGCACAACACCGTTATCGCAAACCAGCGACGGCGCCTTGACCACCGGGTTGATCGCGCGGAACTGGTCGAAGGTACGGAATACCGACACCGATTCATGCGTGAACGGCAAGTCGAGCAGGCGCAGCGCGATGGCGACGCGGCGTACGTAGGGAGAATCGAGCATCCCGATCAGTCTCATTTCCTTGGCTCCGGTGGCTGGGTGACGCGGCGATTTCCGCGCCGGGACGCATACGATAGCGCAGCCCGGACGCACATGCAGCGTGCCGCACGTGACAGCACATGACCGCGTCGCTCAAGCAATCCAATGATCATTTCGATCATATCAATGATTGAACTGGTCAAAAAATCGCATTTCGCCTACACTCCGCACCTGAATTGATCGATTCAATCAATTCATTGATCAAAACACACAGGCTGCCGCGCACCCCAGGCGCGGCTGGAGACGAACATGCAGATTCATATCAAGCGCGCCATCGAGCGCGTGCCGGGCGGCATGATGATCGTGCCGTTGCTGATCGGTTCACTGGTTGCCACCTTCGCGCCTGACGGCCCGAAGTTCTTCGGGTCATTCACCAACGCGCTGTTCACCGGCGCCCTGCCGATCCTGGCGGTGTTCTATGTCTGCATGGGCGCCAGCATCAACATCAAGGCCACCCCATACATCGTCAAGAAAGGCGGCGTGCTGTTCGCCACCAAGGTAGGCACGGCGATGCTGCTGGGCGTGATCCTCGGCCACTTCCTCGGCGAGTCGCCGATCAGCGCGGGCATGTTCGCCGGCCTCTCCACGCTGGCCGTGGTGGCCGCGATGAACGACACCAACGGCGGCCTGTACATGGCGCTGATGGGTCAGTACGGCCGGCCCGAGGACGTCGGCGCCTACTCGATCATGTCGCTGGAATCGGGGCCGTTCCTGACCATGGTGACGCTGGGCGTGGCTGGTCTTTCGGCATTCCCCTGGCCGACACTGGTTGGCAGTATCCTGCCGCTGATGCTGGGCATGCTGCTCGGTAACCTCGATCGCGAGATGCGCGACTTCCTCAGCAAGGCCGTTCCCGTGATGATTCCGTTCTTCGCGCTGGCGCTGGGCGCGGGCCTCGATCTGCACAAGGTCTGGCAGGCCGGCATGCTCGGCCTCGGCCTGGGTGTGGCAGTGGTGGTGGTCACCGGCTTCGCGCTGTATATCGCGGACCGCCTGAGCGGCGGCACGGGTGTGGCGGGCGGTGCGGCGGGCA
>NZ_JWMB01000034.1:0-57438 GCF_000812445.1 Cupriavidus sp. SHE
GAATGCAGGCTGTCAACAGCAATCTACGAAATCAAAATTGAAATGTAGATGCTGACCTACAACACCGAATCAACAGCCTTTTCCGAATACCCCAAAAATCTTGGCGACGTCATCAAGGACGCCAAGGCACGTCCTGACGACGTAGTAATCGGAAGTCCGACCCGTGGCTCCGTTCCCCATCTCACGGCGGAGATGATGGGGCAGTTGCAAAGGACAAAGTTCCGGCAGGTGAGTTTCAGCGGCACGACTCAAGCCATCCAGGCCGTGGTGAAGGGCGACATCCCGGTCTATGTCGATGGCATCGCGCCGCTCGTGCCCCTGGTGCGTGGCGGTCGCCTGAAGGCGCTTGCCGTGACTTCGGATGTGAACCTGCCGGGCATGGAGGGTATTCCGCTGGCCAAGGACATCGCGCCAGGTCTTGTCGCCAAGGGCTGGTTCACGATCTTCGCGCCCAAGGGGACGCCAGTGCCAGTGCTGGATCGCGTCAACGCTGCCGTCAACCAGTCGTTGACGCAGCAGCCGTTTGTTGATCGGCTCAAGGACTTGGGCACGTATCCAATGCCGATGTCGCGGCCGGAAGGCGCAAGATTCATCGAGACCGAGAAGCTCCGTTGGGAGAAGGTAATTTCGGACGCCGGCGTGAAGCCGGAATGATGCCGATCCAGTGCTGACCTTCCTTCGGAGAACACATGCGTGAACTTTTTTCCCGGGCAGGTGCCGGCCCGGTCAATGGCTTCCGCCTGCTTTGTGCCGGGGCATGCGCGGCGCTCGCCGTCCTGGCTTCAACTTCTCATGCCGATTCGATCGGACAGCCGCACAGTACCTCGGCGACGCAGTCCGGCGCCAGCCTCGTACTGCTGGGAACGGCCGGCGGCCGGACTTCCTGGCGAGGTTCGCAGTCTGCAGGAATCGCCTCCGCGGTAGTGGTCAATGGCCAGGTCTACCTTGTCGATTTCGGCGCGGGCTGGCTGCGACGCTACTTCCAGGCGGGCTTGGGCGCGCCGCCACCCGGACAGGGCCTCGAAACATTACGAGCGGCGTTCATCACGCATTTGCACGCAGACCACATCGTGGACTATCCGTCGCTAGTCCTGTTTGGCGCGTCGGACGGCTTGGCAGAACGGCGTCAGAAACTCAAGGTGATCGGGCCCGGCTCACGCGGAAAACTCCCACCCGCGAGCGGCGGCAACGACGGGGTGGCGGACGTCGTGGCGCCCGAGCAGCCGATGCCTGGCACCGTGGCCATGACCGAAGCGCTGTACCGTGCGTTCGCCGCGGACATCAACGACAACATTCTGGATAGCCGCAAGCCGAATCCCCATAGCCGCGTCGACGTGATGGACATCACGCTGCCTGCAGGCCTTGACGTTGATCCCGATCGCGATCCCGCGCCGACGATGGCTCCGTTCGAGATCTACCGTGACGAGAACGTCAGGGTGACGGCAACACTGGTGAACCATGCCCCCGTCTATCCGGCATTCGCGTTTCGGTTCGACACCTCGACTGGGTCTGTTGTCTTCTCGGGCGATACCAGCCCGAACCGGAATCTGATTCGGTTGGCGCAAGGCGCCGATGTGCTGGTGCATGAGGTGATCGACACCGCCTGGGTGGATTCCCTGTACCCGAAGCCCCGGAGCGCGGCACAGGAAGCCAAGGCGCACCACCTTGTACATGCGCATACCGCCGCATCGGATGTCGGTGCCGTCGCCGAAGCGGCTCACGTCAAGACCCTCGTCCTGTCGCATCTGGCCCCCGCCGACAGTGATCCCCACCGATGGGCAGCGGCCAGCCAAGGCTTTTCGGGGAAGGTGATCGTTGGTCGCGATCTCCTGTGGATTCCTCTTGTGCCCGCTGCGCCGGAATCGAAATAGCGCGCGGGTAGCACCCCCTAGCTTCCCAGATTCTTTCCTATGGCATATGCACGCCCCCGGCGTGCGGCCCGCGCTCGTCCCGATGACGAGGCTGACGATGCCTGCAAGCCAGATGTATCACGACAACAAAGGAGATAGTGGTGAAATTGAATCGTTTTGCAGCAGTTGCCCTGGCCGCGTGCTCGGGTTCCGCATTGGCCCAGTCGAGCGTTACGCTCTACGGGGTGGTCGACGCAAGCATCGAGTACGTGAACCACGTGGGCGCGGTGCCCACAGCGGCCAATGGCTTCAATCCAGGGCCGGGGCGTGACGTCGTTCGCATGAATTCGGGCGGCTTGTCCGGTTCCCGTTGGGGTATCCGCGGCGTTGAGGACCTTGGCGCAGGGACGCAAGCTGTATTTGTGCTCGAAAATGGATTCAGCGGCGACACCGGCACGATGCAGCAGTCTAGCCGACTGTTCGGTCGGCAGGCCTTTGTGGGGATAAAGAACGCGACCTATGGCCAGATCAGTCTGGGGCGCCAATACACCTCGTTGTTCGACAGCATCGTCAACTTTGTGCCGGCGTACTTTGCTACGCAGTACGAGCCGATCACGCTCTTTGCCGGTGCGAACTTCCGTGAAGACAACACGATCAAGTACACCTTGAATGCGGGCCAATTCACCGGCGTTGCGCATTATTCCTTTGGCACTGGTCTGGCTTTGCCGCAGACCGTGCAGTCAGGCCTGGCGATCGGTGGCAATGGCGAAGTGCCGGGTCAGGCGCGAAGGGACAGTGCTTATGGCGCGTCTCTGTCCTACGCCGGCGGTGCGCTGTGGGCAGCCATCGCGTACGACCAGTTCAATCCCTCCATTGGCACGACGACCAGCGCTAGCAGTGGCAGTTTCAAGAAGGCGACGGCGGCGCTGAGCTACAACCTGCCTTGGGGGCGCATCATGGGTGGCTATCGTTGGGGGCAAAACAAGACGCCGGCGGGCGCGACGATCGGGCGAGATGACTTCTTCTGGGTTGGTGGCATATATCAGGTAGGGCCGGCGCTCAGTCTTACGCTCGAGTACGACTATGACAAGGTCCGGAATGTATTCGGTAACACGAGCGTCGCTAATCCCTGGCAGGTGAACCTGATTGCCGATTACAGCCTCTCGAAGCGAACGGATGTGTACCTGTCGGCAGCCTATGCAAAAAACGCAGGGTTGATGCTTGACTCTGCGCTGATTGCCTATGCGAATAGCCTCTCGCTCGGTAACAGCTATGTGCTTGGCAATGGCAACTCGTCGATGGTGGGTGTGTCGGTTGGCGTTCGTCACAAATTCTGACGCACTCGAACACATACCGTCCGATCCCGTGCTGCCGGTTGTTGACAGGCGCAATCGGACGGAATTGCAGCGGCATCCCAGCGTCGTCAGTCGGCCAGAGTGCTCGACGCTGTGTCCTTCCGACGGCCGCTGGATTGCGTATGGCTACACTCGGCGGCAAGCACCTGTCTGCTTCTCACTATTTGGCTGTTCGCGCTTGCGCTCCTCAGCGCTGGCTGTTGCCGGGGGCTGTCGGCCGTGCGGCATGTCTGGAGCATAGTCATCGACGTTCGAGATGAAGTGCTATGGTAAGGTCGCTACGATGAGTTCCTAGACTTCAACATGTGGTGCATGGGCGAGCACTTTTGTGCTGGTCGAAGAGAGTGAGGCAGTGTGAGTGATGCCAAACAGGACGCGCAGCGCGCGCTGCGGGCCGACAGAGTTTCCATCAGCAGGGCTTTGCGCCTGAGCGTGCCGCCAGAGGCCAGGCCGGCCCCGGTCAACATGAAGGACTGGATTCGGCAACGGAAAGAGCAATTGCAAGCGGCCCGTGCCGCAGCTAAGCAAAGGCGTGATCTGCTAAAAGCCGAAATCCTGTCGGCGGCGCAAGACGTTGCCCGAGAGGAACGTATTGCTGCGCGGCAGGAGACAGTGCGCCGGAAAGCGGAAGCCAGGACCGCGCGAGCCTACGCGCGGGAGGACGCACGCGCTATTGTCGAATTCGAGCGCGGCCAAAAAACCCGCCCGGAGTCAAAGCCAAAGACACTTGCCCAGGAGAAGCACAAGCTGGTCTCTTACGCAGATCTGCTGCGAATGCGTGGCTGATTCATGGACAACGATGTCGGTCTGGTGAGCGGGCAGGTTTTGGTACCTAGTCGACACGAAAGTGTTCCACTGACTGTCCAACATTGACCGCTGCGTTGCAGCGATTCTGGCACTGGCCGGAGTCTGGCGATGGAGTCAAGCCATTGAGCCGCCCAATTGGGCGGCTTTTTTTGTTCGCCGACGCCGCATCAGGCGAGCCAGCCAGGGGGCGATACAACCGGAATTTTCGGTACCAATATGATTGACATGGTACCAAAATGGGACTTACATTGCCTTCAGACCTAAAACAAGGCAATGGAGACAGAATGGCCCCCCAGGCATCCGCCCGATACGGCTGCGCCACGATCGCGCAGCTCTACACCTCTGCTTTTCGTGCTTGTCCCCAGGCCCTGGCGCTGGTCGAGGACGGTGTGACACTCACCTATGAAGCGTTGGCCCGGCGCTCGTACCGCATGGCCAGGTTGTTCCATGCACGCGGCCTTGAACGTCAGGATGTCGTGGCCTTTCTGGTGGGCAATCGAGTCGAGGCAGTCGTGGCGATCATCGCGGCGCAGCTTGCAGGACTCAAGGCGGTTTCATTGCATCCGATGGCGTCGGAAGAGGACCACGCATTTGTGCTCGCCGACGCCGGTGTGAAAGCGCTGGTGATCGACGATGCGCGTTTCGCAGCGCGCGCAGGTCCTGCTGGCGCGTGTCGCAAACGTGCTGATGATGCCGCTGGACGACGGCGTGCTCGGTGCGGGTCTCGCCAGTCAGGCGGCGGCCATGGACGACGCGGAACTGGAACCGGGCGACGACGCCGCCGAGATCAGCAAGATCTCCTATACCGGCGGTACCACGGGCCGCTCCAAGGGCATCCTCCATGCGCACCGCACGGTGGTGACGATGCTGCAGGCCATGCTGGCGACGTATGAATGGCCACAGCAGATCCGCTATCTGGTGACCACGCCGATTTCACATGCTTCGGGCAGTCTGATCCTGCCGACGCTTTTGCGCGGCGGTACCGTGTACCTGTGCGACAAGTTCAGCCCGTCTGACTTTGTGACGCGGGTAGCAACGCATCGCATCAATCTGACCTTCCTGGTGCCAACGCAGATCTACGCATTGCTGGATCACGCTGGCCTTGCGGAGGCGGACTTGTCCAGCCTGGAGCTGGTGCTGTATGGCGCCTCGCCGATTGCGCCGTCTCGGCTGCAGGAAGCACTGAACAGAATTGGCCCGGTATTCGGCCAGGTCTACGGTCAGGCCGAGGCGCCGATGACCATCAGCTATCTGTCCAAGCGCGACCATGATTTGTCTCGCTCGCACCTGCTGAGCTCGTGCGGCAAGGTCATGGTCGGCAATCAGGTCAAGTTGTTAGACGGTGCGAGGCGCGAAGTGCCGGTCGGCGAAGTCGGCGAGTTGTGCGTGCGCGGTCCGCTGGTGATGGACGGGTATCTCAACCGGCCCGAAGAGAACGAGAAAGTATTCGCTGGCGACTGGCTGCATACGGGCGACATGGCGCGCCGCGATGCGGCGGGCTATCTCTACATCGTAGATCGTGCCAAGGACATGATCATCACAGGCGGGTTCAATGTTTATCCGAGCGAGGTTGAACATTGCCTGGCACAACACCCGGCCATCGCCATGTCCGCGGTGTTCGGTGTGCCCGACGAGAAGTGGGGCGAATCCGTCACGGCCATTGTGGTGCCGAAGCCAGGGCAGGCACCAGATGCGAACGAGCTTATCGAGTTCGTCAAGAGCAGGAAAGGCGTGGTCAATGCGCCCAAGAAGGTGATCTTCGCGGAGCAGTTGCCGATGACGGCGCTTGGCAAGATCGACCGAAAGGCCATCCGCGGCAGCTACTGGAACGGCAAAGACCGACAAGTAGCCTGAAGTCGCAGCGACACCGGCCATGAAGGTGTCACGCAAAGCCATCCAAAAAAGAAAAGGAGACAACCATGCGTTTGACCTGCAAACTGCTGGGCGCGTGCGCCCTGATGCTTGCCTTTGCCGGCACTACCGTG
Source organism: Cupriavidus sp. SHE (assembly GCF_000812445.1). NCBI lineage: Bacteria > Pseudomonadati > Pseudomonadota > Betaproteobacteria > Burkholderiales > Burkholderiaceae > Cupriavidus > Cupriavidus sp. SHE. The sequence goes on from NZ_JWMB01000034.1 coordinate 5,998, forward strand.
CACGCGCAGGACAGCTATCCCTCCAAGCCGATCCGCTTTATCGTGCCGTTCGCGCCCGGTGGCGTGACTGACCTGACCGCGCGTACTTTCGCCAAGTACATGGGCGATGCCCTCAAGCAGCCGCTCGTTACCGAGAACAAGGCAGGCGCGGGGGCCACCATCGGCGCCAACTTCGTTGCCCATGCCGCGCCTGACGGCTACACGATGCTGCTGGGTACCAACGTCACCCATGCCATCAGCCCGCGCCTGATCGCCGCCACGCCGTATGACCCGCTCAAGGATTTCCAGACCGTCGCGATTTTCGGCCTGAATGGCAATGTGCTGCTAGTGAGCAATTCGTTCCCGGCGAAGACCTTCGCCGAGTTCCTGGCGTACGTGAAGGCTCGCCCTGGCCGCGTCAACTACGCTTCTGGCAGCGTTGGCAGTTCCGCTCACCTGGCGGCAGAATTGCTCAAGCAGGACGTGAAGGGCCTCGACTATACGCATGTGCCATATGGCGGTCCGTCCGAAGCCATGAGCGCGCTCATGGGTGGGCACGTCGATTTCCTGTTCGCCAACATTGGCGCAGCGGTCACTCAGATCCAGTCCGGCAAGGTGAGGGCGCTCGCCGTTACTACCGCCAAGCGCGCGCCGCAGCTTCCCGATGTGCCGACCGTGGCGGAGTCTGGCGTGCCAGGGTTTGAAGTCGTGGGCTGGATGGCGGCATTCGTACCAAAGGGCACGCCGGCGCCTACCATCGCGCGCCTGAACCAAGTCATCAATCAGGCACAGAAGAACCCCGATCTGCGCAAGACCCTGGATGCCGCAGCGCTGATCCCCATTGTGGAGAGCCCCGAACAGAGCAGCCGCTTCGTGCAGGAGGAATACGAGAAATGGGGCCGCGTCATCCAAGCCGCCAACATACCGCCGCAGTAGGCGGCGAGCGTCGACTCGGCGCCTTCCCTGCGTGGGGCGAACGGGGGTATTCGTTCAGCCGCGGGGCGGCTTTGCCCGTGGGGTGGGCGCCGACGGCCTGACCAACAGGCCGTTCAGAATGAGTTCGTAGAATTCGCTGAAGGCATCGCCGATCTTCATGCCGGTCTGCTGCAGGAACTGCTGGTTGCGCAGACGGTGTGCCGCGCCCAGGATGGCTTCGGAAACCAAGCGCGGATTGTGCGGGGCCATCAGCCCCTGTCTCACACCTTCCTCGATCATGCTTTCCAGTCCGCGCACGCGCGCGAGCTGGTAGTCATCGAACACCTTGCGGCCGGTCTCGATGGCGTCCAGGTCGGTAAGGGCTGCCTTGCTCAGCCCCGTGGCATTCAGCGTGGCATGCATATAGGCCGAGATGGCGCGCGCTGCGTCGGGAGCGCGCTTGGCTGCCGCGTAGCCTTTTTCCAGATTGGCTTCCAGCACATTGCGGCAGACGTGAACAAACAGCTCCTCCTTGGTTTCAGCGATCTCGTACAAGCGCCGGCGCGAGCATCGCATGCGCTGAGCCATCTCGCCGATGGTCAGCGACGAGACACCCGTGGTGATCAGCAGGTGCGTCAATTCCTCGAGGAAGGCTTCGTCGGTACGTCGTGTTGCCATGGGATGTGAGGCGTGCCGGGCGCAGAAGGCGAGCAGGGCGTGAGTCAGGAAGCCAGTATCTTAGTGGATTCCATGTGAAGGGCGGGAGGGTACGCCTGCGAGGGGCGGGCGCACGTCTCCGAGAGATCACGATTCGCCGAGCCGAAACCGGCAGTCATGAGAAGGCACCTTGCAGCAGACAGCACCGCTCTCACTGCGCTGCCCGTTGCTCTCCCATGGCCTTGTCCATCACCTCGGCCTGCAACGCTTCACTTGGATTGGTGAATGTTTGCCGCCGCAGCGTTTCAAGCTGCTGCGCGCGGTCCTGTTCCGACAAACCGGCGAACGACACGATCTGCGAGCGCTGGGCTGCGTAATCGTCGTAGCGCTGCTGCCAGGCCTGCTCGGCCTGGGCCTGCTGCTGATAGCGCTGGGCGACCTCGGGACCGTATGCCTGAGCCAGGGATGCACCGATATCCTGAGGGCTACGTCCTGCCGTCTGCATATTGGCAATCGTCTTGCTGATCGCCTGCGGCTTTGCTTCGGCTTCGCGCGCGGCACGCACGGATTCGGGCAGTGTGGCGTTCAGTGCGGACAGGCGGCGCTGTCGTTCGGCGTCGTCGAGTCCAGGCTGGGTAACTATCTCCAGGCGCGCGAGCATGGCGTCGTCGTAGGCTTGCTCGTCGTCGAACCAGATGGCCACGACGTCTGGCAAGTGGCGCGTTCGCGCGGCATTGCGGTCGGCTATCAATGCGCGCAGGCGTTGCACCTGACTGGTCTCTGGCACGCCGATCACACTGGTCATCGGTCCATCGGAGGCTTTGGGCTGCATCTCGGACAGGTATGCCCGGTAGCGTTGCCACAGTTGCCACGCCTGGTCCTCGGCCGGCTGCGACACATGTTTGCGGATGTCGTCGCGCACCAACCGGTCCAATGCCGCGGCGTCGCCCACGTCATGGCTGGCGCTCAGAAAGAAGTCGAAGTAGGTGCGCAGCGCGCGCGTCAGGCGCAGATTGCCTTGCGCGTCGGCTTCCGGGCCGGGTGGAATATCGACACCCGCCAACGACGGCATCTCGGTGATGTTGCGTGCGCGCATGCTCTCAGCTGGTGATGCCGATAGCTCCGGCCTTGCGTCCGTGCGGGACCGTGCCTGCAGTGGACCTTGCGTCGGTTCCGTGGGTGCCGTTGCCCAATAGACGGCGGCACCCACGAGCCCGGCTACTACCAGGACCAGGGTGACCCCTGGCCTTCGCTCAGAGCTGATCATTGCGCAAGCGGTTGGCGTGATTCAGGATTACCGTGCGTGGGTCGACGTCCTGATACATACCGAGCATCTGATTGATCTCGTCGAGATGGTTCCAGTAGTAGTCGGTGGAAAGCACGCGTCCCCACTTGGCGCTGCACACCGACACCATCCCGTCGTTGGGGCCGGCGCCCTTCATGCCCATGACACCGGCAGCGGCCGCCATGGCTGCCGTGGATGGGTCAAGCAGGTTCGAGCGCAGCAGGTTGATCGGGCCGCCCCGGCCGGTCCAGGAGTAAGCGGCCTGGGTGTAGGTGACGAGCTTTCCGCTGGCATCGCGCCCCTGCCGTTGCTCGGCGACTGCTCCCGGGGTGTCGCAATCCGGGCCTAGCGCGGATTGCGAACCAGGCGCCAGGGTAGCGTTGAGCCGCGCGTTCTGCTCGGTGGCGCCCTGGCTGGTCAGGATGCGTACCGAGGCAATCGCATCCTGGTTCAGTGCCTGTCCATTGACAATGCCGTTGAACCAGCCCAGAAGATTCGTTACGCCCTGAATCACGTTGACCAGTGCCGGCCCCGCAAGTGGAATGCTGCTGATGCCGTTGATGACGTCCAGCACGACGTCGGCGAGTTGGCTGCCGCGGTGCGGGCTACCGATAGTCGTCACCGATGCCACATCCTGCGGCGACATGGCAGCCAGCATCCGCGAGGTGGGCCCGCCCTGGCTGTGTCCGATCAGATTGACCTTGTCGGCGCCGGTCTCCAGCTTGACCGCGCGTACATAGGCCTGCAGCGCCAGCGCGCGTTCTTCATCGCTGTTGAATGACGGCACCGTGGACACGTAGACCGTGGCGCCATTGGCTCGCAGCACCTCGGGAATGCCGTACCAGTAGTCGATCACGCCGCCAATTTTTGCCGCGCCGGTCAGACCATGCACCAGCACGATCGGATAGCGTGTCTTTGCATAGTCGCTGCTGGCCGTGGCGCTGGCTGGCCAGGCCATGGCGATGGCTGCGGCGATGGCCGCCGCAGTTCCCGCCGCAGTCCCTGCGATGGCGCTTGTGGACCTGCGTGTCCCTGCCTCCAGCGTGACGGTGTCCTGATGCGCGCAAGCTCGGCCGGGCCCACGACGATTGCCGTGTTCCATCTAGTCTCCTCGGTGGTGGAATCATTTGTTTGAAACAGTAAAGACACCTGACTTTGCGAGCACAATCAAAACCTTAGGTGGTTTCCTCCAAACACTCGCGCATGTCGGGGTTATCCCTTGGAAGGGCTCCGCACTATCGGTGGCGGCCACGGGCGCCGGCCCGCTATCGCATCCTCAAAGCCCACCTTCAACAAATGCAAATTGCCGGCCCAGCGGGTCTGCCGCAAAGTCTCCCCCAACTCACCGCACGACAAACTCGCGATAAAGCCGGTGAGCAATGGAAGTCCTGATGCAGAAAACAGGTGGAGACAATGCTACGAATTTTTCTTGCCGCGGTAATGCTTGTGCTTGCGAACGGCTCGGCACTCGCCGATGCCTACCCATCCCGTCCCATCAGATTGCTGGTTGGGTATGCGCCGGGCGGGCCCGTCGATACCGCCGCGCGCATCTACGCGGACTACCTCGGGCGTGTGCTCAAGCAACCGGTAATCGTCGATAACCGCGCGGGTGCCAGCGGCGCCATCGCGGCTGGCATGACGGTCAGCGCCAAGCCTGACGGCTACACGCTCTATTTCGTGGCCAGCCCCACGATGACAATGACGCCGCTGATCCAGAAGTCCGTCAGCTTCAAGCCGGCACAGGATTTCAGCTATGTCGGCCTGATCACCGACTACACCAACGTGCTGCTGATCAACAAGGATTTCCCGGCCAAGAACGTGGACGAGCTGGTCACGTACGCACGCAAGCATCCCGGCGAAGTGAGCTTTGGTTCGGCGGGCGTGGGTGCGTCGAACCATCTGTCGGCGGAACTGCTTGCGCAGATGACAGGAGTGAAGATGCTGCACGTGCCATACAAGGGCAATGCGCCGGCTATGGCCGACGTCATCAGCGGCAAGGTGACCTTCATGTTCGATATCACCGGGACGGCCATCGGCCATATCCGGGGCGGCAAGGTACGTGCGCTGGCCGTGACGTCGAAAACGCGCAACCCCGCGCTGCCCAATGTGCCGACACTGGTCGAATCCGGCCTCAAGCAGTACGACCTGACGGGCTGGTACGCGCTGGTTGGTCCCCCGGGACTGCCTGCCGATGTGACGGATCGGCTCGTGAAAGCGCAGCAGACCGTGGGGCAGGATGCGGCCTACCGGGAGCGGATGGTCGACGGTGGCTATGACCTGAACGTGTCCGGCCCGGCCGCGCTGCAAGGGCGTATCAAGAAGGAGCTCGCGCTCTGGGGTAACGTGGTCAAGACGGCGAATATCGAGGTCGAGTAAAAGGTATAAGCGAGGCATAAGCGGTCGAAGAATGGAGGTCGGGCAAGCCGGATCACCCGGCGGTTTCGCGCGGGCGAAGTACTGCTTTTCGAACGGCGAATTGCGCTGGCACCTTGCTGACCCTAGACTTCGACGTGTGACCCGACCGCGCCCTGATCGGGCCCGGTCGGGCCGTGTTCCACTCTCCATGAGGATTTGAGCCAGATGCCGCAGGAGCGACCGATCGCGCATCGGATCAGCGATATCCCCCGCCATTGGGCGACCCGTACCCCGCACAATGTGGCGGTGCGCGAGGGCGACCGTGTCGTCAGCTATGCGCAACTCTGGGAAGGCGTCGAACTGGCCCAGCGTTATCTCGAAGCGCAGGGTGTCAGCACCGGCGATCGTGTGCTGATCGTCGCGGAGAACAGCCTGGCCATGATCACGCTGATCTTCGCCTTGTCGGAGCTTGGTGCGTGGCCGGTTGTGACGAATGCCAGGCTGACTGCGCGTGAGATCGAGGAGATCCGCGCGCATTGCACACCGCGGCTGATGCTCTTCACGCATGCCGCATCCCCCGATGCCTTGCGGCATGGCTTGCGCTATCGCGCCCGCGAAATCTCGCCACCGGGCCTAGGTCCGCTGATGGCCGCCGACGTGGATGCCGGCAGCGAGCGCGAGCCTGCTGAGCTGGCGCGCGACGTGGCCGCGCTGATCTACACGTCAGGCACTACCGGCCAACCCAAGGGCGTGATGGTTACGCATCGCGGGTTGCTGCACTACGCCCGCGTGACGGCGGAGATCCGCCGGATGGGGCCGGAAGACTGCGCGTTCGCGATCATGCCGATGTCGCACATCTTCGGGCTGGCGACGTTGCTGCTCGCCACGTTCCAGGCCGGTGGCAGCCTGTATCTGGTTGCACGCTTCAACGTGGCCGATGCCTGCGCGGCGCTGCAACGCGACGATATCTCGATCCTGCAGGGTGTGCCGGCGATGTTCAGTCGCATCCTGGCTTACCTGGGCAAGACCGGCGTTACCACGCTGCATCCGAAGCGTCTGCGTTATCTCTATACCGGCGGTGGCCCGCTCGATCTCGCGCTCAAGCGCAACGTCGAGGCGATGTTCGGTCAGCCGCTGCATCACGGTTATGGCATGACCGAGTACGCAGGCTCGCTGTTCATCACGCGCACGGACCGGCCGCGCAGCGACAGCTCTGCCGGGGAGATCGTGGAAGGCGCGGAGTTGCGCGTGGTGGGGCCGGGTGGCGAACCAGTGCCCGAGGGCAGCCCCGGAGAGTTGTGGGTGAGAGGCCCCGGTGTCATGCGTGGCTACTATCGCGCACCCGAACAGACGGCGGAAGCATTGCGCCCCGATGGCTGGCTCAATACGGGCGACATCGGACGCATCGATCAGGATGGTGCGTTGTTCATCGTGGGCAGAACGCGCGATCTGATCATCCGTTCGGGCTTCAGCGTTTATCCGATCGAGGTGGAGTCGGTCATCAACTCGCATCCGTCGGTCCGCTTGTCTGCCGTGGTCGGCAATCCGGCGGAAGACGGCGACGAGGAGATCATCGCGTTCGTCGAGATTCGCGAAGGCGAGACGTTCGACGAGAGGGATCTTCACGCCTACCTTGCCGAAAGGCTCTCGCCGTACAAGCGCCCGGCGCGCATCGTGCGCGTGTCGGCGGTGCCGACGACGGCCAGCGGCAAGCTGCACAAGCACCGGCTGCGGGGAATGATTGCGGAACTGGTCTAGCCGGGGTCTAGCCGCGGTATGAGCGGCTCGGGGCGTCGGCAATCGTCAGACCGGGTTGCCGATGCCGTCCTCGACCAGCAGTTCCACCAGCTTGCGCGCGAACACGGGTAGCGCGTCCAGGTCCGCCACGCAGATCTGCAACTTGCGCTCGGCCCACTCATCCTCGATCGGTACGATCTTCAGCGCCATGGTCTGGGCAAGCCGGCGCGCGGTGCTCTCCGGCAGCACGCCGATCCCCACGTTTGCCTCGATCATGCGCGCGGCGGTCTCGAAGTTGCTGACCTGGATGCGCCAGCGCAGGTTGCGCTGCAGGTCCGATGCGGCACGCTTCAGGAAGTTGTGGATGGCGCTTTCTTCGGGCAGGCCGATGAAATCCTGATCGAGCGTTTCGACAAAGCGCACCCGCTTCTTCTGGGCAAACGGATGGCTGAGTGCAGTCGCCAGCACGAGCCTGTCGAGCCGATAGGGCATCACTTCCAGGCCATCCATGTTGACGCCGCTGGCGGCGATGCCGATATCGACCATGCCTTCCTGCACGGCCCTGACGATATCCGGACTGAGGCGCTCCCGGATGTCGACCGTCACGTCGGGGTGATTGACGAGGTACGTACGCAGCACCCCGGGCAGGAACTCGCTCATTGCGGTGGTGTTGGCGAACACGCGTACATGCCCCTTGATACCGGACGAATACTCCTGCAGGTCGCCGCTCAACTGCTCGATCTGGCGCAGCACGCGCCGCGCGTGCGCAAGCAGCGTCGCGCCCGCCGGCGTCACCTTGACGCCGAGGCTGCTGCGGCTCAGCAGTTTGACGCCAACCTGCTCTTCCAGGTTCTTGATGCGGGTGCTGGCAGCCGGCAGGGATAGGTGGCAACGTTCTGCACCGCGGGTCAGGCTGCTGGCCTCAGCGATATGCGTGAAGAGATTCAGATCGACCAGGTCGAAGCGCATGACGTTGTCTCCAGAATAGTCAGCGATTATCCCCCCAACGGGCCCATTCGATCTATTCGCGCAACTACGGGGGGGACTTCCGCGCAGGCGAACGCAGGATTCAACACATGCAAATGGCGGGATGGCCAAGGATCGGCCAAGCTGATCGTGGTAGACGAAAAATGGAGACAGGCATGACAGAAGAAGACGGCTTGCTGGTAGAAATTTCGGATGGCGTGGCAACGCTGACGCTCAACCGTCCGAAGCAGAAGAACGCCCTGAACGGTTCCATGCGCGATGGGCTATGCGACGCAGTACAGCGGATTCGCGCCGACCGCTCGGTGCGCGCCGTAGTGTTGCGCGGCGCCGGCGAGGACTTCTGCTCCGGTGGCGACATCCGCGCGATGAACGTGACGGAGGCGGATGCGGGCCGCGCGCGCATGGACGATATGCATGGATGGATCGCCATGCTGCTGGATCTGGATCGTCCCGTGGTTGCGGCGGTCGATGGGGTGGCCTATGGGGCCGGCTTCAGCATTGCGCTGCTTGCCGATTTCATCGTGGCGTCGCCGCGCGCGCGCTTCTGCATGCCGTTCATGAAAGTTGGCCTGGTGCCCGATTGCGGCGCGCTATACACGCTGCCGCGAGTGGTAGGCATGGCGAAAGCGCGGGAACTGGTGTTCAGCGCGCGCGAAATCGGCGCGGAGGAAGCGCGCCAGATCGGCGCCGTGTTCGAGATCGTGCCGGAAGACAAGCTCCATGCCCGCGCCGACGAACTGGCTCGTGGTCTGGCCGGCGCTTCGCCGACTGCATTCGCCATGGCCAAACGCGCATTGAACCAGTCGCTCGGTAGCGATGTGCGTGCAATGCTGGAAATGGAGTCGCTGGGGCAGGGCATCGCCTTCACCACCAGTTACCACCGCGAAGCTGTGCGCCGCTTCAAGGAAAAGGAGCCGCCGCTGTTCCGCTGGCCTGCGGCGCCTCGGGACTGATGGCTGCCGGGGGCATCGCCCCCGGTTTTACATCGCCCTCCGGGTCATCCGTCACCCAGCCGTAATGCCGGCTGTCTGGATGACCTTTTTCCATTTCTCGATTTCGCTATGCAGTCGCTGGCGCATCTGTTCCTGCGTGCCCGGGTCGGCATCCGCGCCGGCCTGCACCATGCGCTGACGCACCGCCGGGTCATTCATGGCGACGTTGAAATCGGCGTTGAGCTTGTTGAGGATCGGCTGCGGCGTGTGGGCCGGTGCGAACAGCGCAGACCATGAGTAGGCCTCGTAGCCGGGCAGGCCGGATTCCGCAACGGTCGGCACGTCGGGCAAGATCGCCGAGCGCTGGCGGCTGGCCACACCGAGCACCTTGATACGGCCCGTCTTGATGTGCGGCAGGGCAGTCGGGGCGTCGCTGAACATGACCTGCACCTGTCCGCCGAGCAGGTCGCTCATGGCCGGGGCGCTGCCCTTGTATGGGATGTGCTGGAGCTTTGTGCCGGCTTCCATGTTGAACAGTTCGCCTGCCAGATGGGTACCGCCCCCATTGCCCGAAGAGCCGAACGCGAGCGGCTTGTCGCTCTTCTTTGCGTACGCGATGAATTCCTTGATGTTGTTGGCGGGCACGGACGGATGCACCACCACGAAGATCGGATACATCGTCGCGAAGCTGACCGGCGCGAAATCCTTCTCGATGTCGTAGGGCAGCTTGCCCATCAGCGACGGATTGACCGAGTGATGGATGGCGCCCACGAACAGGCTGTAGCCGTCGGCAGGTTCCTTCGCCGCGACGGTCGCCCCGATCACGCCACCCGCGCCGGGACGGTTGTCGATGACGACCGGGACCTTCCACATCTCGCCGAGCTTCTGGCCGAAGATGCGCGCCGTGGTGTCCACCGGACCGCCAGGCGGAAACGGCACGATCATTCGCACGGGCTTGGACGGCCAGGTATCGGCCGCGAGCGCGGAAAGCGGATGCGCGACGGCGCCGAGCAGGCCGGCGGCCAGAAGCCGCCTGCGCATGGCGAAGGAACGGGGGGATTGCATGTGGAGTCTCCTATGACAGCAGTGATGCGGCCTGTTCCTGCAGCTCGCGCTTGAGGATCTTGCCGTTGTTATTCGTTGGCAGCTCTGGCAGCGCCACGATGCGTGCGGGGCGCTTGTACGGGGCCAGACGTTCACGCAGGTGGTTCTGCAGCGCGGCAACGTCGAGCGTGGCACCGGGGCGCAGTTCCACGAAGGCGATGATCTCCTCGTTGCCATCGCTTTCGCGGCAGCCGACCACAGCCGAGCGCTGGATGCTGGGGTGCGTGTTGAGCGCGGTCTCCACCTCAGCCGGATAGACGTTGAAGCCGGAGCGGATGATCATTTCCTTCAGGCGGCCCACCACGAACAGCGCGCCGTCCGCGTGCATTTCGCCAAGGTCGCCGCTCGCGTACCAGCCGCCTTCGCGCATGGCTTTCGCGGTGGCATCCGGATCGCGGAAATAGCCGGGCATCAGGCCCCGGCCGCGCAGCCACAGCTCGCCGCGTTCACCCAGGGGTAACGGTGTGCCGGTGACGGGGTCGGTGACCTGCACTTCGGCCTCGGCCACGGCATATCCCGCGCTGGTATCGGCACGCCGGTCGCCAAGCCGCGTCACGTGTACCGAGCCTGCGTACTCGGACAGCCCGTAGCCGTGGTGCAACGTCAGGCCAAAGGTGGCCTCCACACGCTGCTTGAGCGACAGATCCAGCGGACCGGCACCGGTGTAGAGGTAGCGCAGCGCGGGCGCCGTGGGTGTCGTGATGCCCTCATGTTGCAGGTGCGCCAGCAGACGCGAATACAGCGTCGGCGGCCCCTGCAGTTGCGATACACCGCAGTGCGCCAGCGCATCCAGCAGGTCGGTCGGATCGAAGTGCGGGCGCATGACCAGTTGCGCGCCGGCCAGCAGCGAACTGAGCAGGACGGTGCCGAGCCCGAAAATGTGGGTCATCGGCACAAACGCATAGCTGCGGTCCACCGGGCTCAGCGCGCGGGCCTCGCACGTCACGCGGGCAAAGTGAATCAGGGCATCGTGCGTGAGCATCACGCCCTTGGGCTCGCCGGTGGTGCCGGAGGTAAAGATCAGCGCGGCCACCTGGTCCTGCAGCGGCTGTCCTTCCGGAACGGCGTCGGCGCGGACGTGGCTGTGCTCCATGCCGTTCAGCGCGGAAGGCACGGCGTCGAACCGGCGTGCATGGGCGGATGCGGCACGTGACGCCGCCGCGGTGAAGTAAATCACCCGGGCATCTGCCTTGGCGGCGAAGGCGTCGATCTCGGCCGGCGCCATCCGCGCGTTGACGCCGCAGGACCACGCCCCCACACGGCTGCAGGCGAGAATCAGCGCGGCGTGTTCGGGGCAGTTTTCCGCCACGACCAGGACGCGGTCACCCGGCAGGACGCCTAGCGCCAGCAGTTCCGCTTCGGCCGTGGTGGTCAACGCGCCCAGATCGGCGAAGGTCAGGCTGCGGCCGTCCGGCAGATGGATGAACGGTTGATCGGGCGACTCGGTCAGCCAGCGGTCTAGCAAGTGATGAATCCGGGTGGTCACGGGAATTGCCGTCCTTTGTGTTGCGGGGGAAAAGTCCGGCCAGCATCGCTGCAAAGCCTGGCCGGCGCCATTCGTAAATGGCAAGGGGCGGCTTCAAGGCGCTGAAACGGTCGGCTGGTGTGCATTTCGCGTTGTCAAAGGCAGGATTCGGCAAACTTGAACCAGCCCGGCCCGGGCGCCCATAGAATCTGTTAATCAGACCGGAGACAGATTCATGGACCTGCGTTTCACCAAGGAAGAAGAAGCCTTCCGAGAGGAAGTCCGCGCCTTTGTCCAGGCCAACTTGCCGACCGATATTCGCGACAAGGTACTGGGCCACAGGCGTGTGGAGAAGGACGACTACGTGCGGTGGCACCGCATCCTTCATGCGCATGGTTGGGGCGCCCCCACCTGGCCGAAGGAATGGGGCGGCACGGGCTGGAACGCGCTGCAGCGCCTGATTTTCGAGATCGAGACGCTGCGGGCTGGCGCCCCGCGCATGTTGCCGTTCGGTCTCACGATGATTGGCCCGGTGCTGATGAAGTACGCCAGCGCCGCGCACAAGGAACGTTTCCTGCCACGCATCCCGACCGTGGAAGAGTTCTGGTGTCAGGGTTATTCCGAACCCGGTTCCGGTTCGGATCTCGCCTCGCTCCGGACCAGCGCCGTGCGCCGTGGCGACAAGTACATCGTCAATGGCCAGAAGACCTGGACGACGATGGCGCATTTCGCCGACTGGATCTTCTGCCTGGTGCGTACCGACCCGGAAGCCAAGGCCCAGGAAGGCATCTCGATGCTGCTGATCGACATGAAATCGCCCGGTGTGACCGTGCGACCGATCAAGACGCTCGACGGCGGCCACGACGTGAACGAGACCTGGTTCGAGGAGGTCGAGGTACCAGTCGAGAACCTGCTCGGCGAGGAGAACAAGGGCTGGACCTACGCCAAGTACCTGCTTGGCCACGAGCGTACCGGCATCGCCGGCATCGGGCACTGCTACCGCGAACTGCGCCTGCTCCGGAAGTACGCCACCGAGACCACCGATGGGCGCGGTGGCCGCCTGATCGACGACGTCCGTATGCGCGACAAGATCGCCCGTCTCGAGATGGATCTGATGGCGCTGGAAATGCTGCTGTTGCGCGTGGCCACGCAGGCCGCGGGCACCCCCGGTCCGGAAGCGTCGATCGTCAAGATCCGTGGCTCGGAGCTGCAGCAGGACATCGCCATGCTCCAGATGGAGGTGGCGGGCCCGAACGGCTGGCCTTACTCGACGGACTGGATGGAGCTGGGCGCGCCTCAGCCCGTTAGTGGCGCGGAATGGGCGGCACCGGCTGCCTCGACCTACTACGACATGCGCAAGACCACGATCTACGGTGGCTCGACCGAGGTTCAGAAGAACATCATCTCCAAGATGATCATCGGTTTCTAGGCGAAAGGACGACAAGCATGGATTTCACGTATAGCGAAGAACAGCGGATGCTCGCCGACAGCCTGCGCCGCTTTGTCGAATCCGAGTACACCTTCGAGAAGCGCCGCCGCAACGCGCGCGAACACGGCAGCTTCGACCGGGGCATCTGGTCGTCGCTGGCGGAGATGGGCGTGCTCGGGCTGGCCGTGCCGGCTGACCACGGTGGCTTTGGCCACGGCCCGGCCAGCCAGGTTGTCGTGCAGCGTGAACTGGGCCGCGCGCTCGTGCAGGAGCCTGTGATCCCGAGCGGTGTCATCGCCACGGCGATCCTCGCGCATCACGCGCCTGCCGCCCTGCAGGCCGAGTGGCTGCCCGCCATCGCGAGTGGCGACAAGATCTTCACGCTGGCCTATCTGGAGCCGGACTCGCGTTATCGCCCCGAAGTCGCCAGGACGACGGCCCGCAAGGCCGGTGCCGACGGCTATGTGCTCAATGGCCGGAAGTCGGTGGTCTGGCATGGCGCGGTGGCTGATACGTACATTGTTTCGGCGATGCTCGACGGCGCGCTGGCGCTGTTCCTGGTGAGCCGCGACGCGAAGGGGCTGACGGTAACCGGTTATCCGACCATGGACCGACTGTCGGGCGCGGACCTGCAACTCGCCGACGTGCCCGCCACGCTGGTCACGACGAACGGTCTCGAGGCCCTGGAGCTTGGACTCGATCACGGCGTTGCGGCGCAATGCGCGGCGGCGGCCGGCGCCATCGAACGGCTGATCGAGATCACCGCCGAGTACCTTGGCACCCGCAAGCAGTTCGGCAAGCCGCTGGCATCTTTCCAGGCCCTTCAGCACCGCGTGGCCGACATGCTGCTGCAGAAGGAACTGGCGCTGTCGATGGCCTACGTGGCCGCGCAGGGCCTCGATGCCACCGACGCGGCCGAGCGCCGCCGCAAGGTGTCCGCCGCGAAGGTCGTCACGGCAAAGGCCGCGCGCTTCGCCGGCCAGCAGGCGGTGCAGTTGCACGGCGGCATGGGTATGACCGATGAACTGGAGGTTGGCGACTATTTCAAGGCGCTGACCATGGTAGACGTCCTGCTGGGCGATACCGACCTCCACCTGGAACGCTACGGCGAAGCCATGGCGGCCTGACAAGACCCGATAACGGATGACTGTTCATGACCATCAATAGCAAGGCATATATCGTCGGGGCGTACGAGCACCCGACCCGCAAGGCACCGGACAAGACCGTTGCCCAGCTTCACGCGGAAAGCGCCAAGGGCGCGCTCGAGGATGCGGGCCTGTCGCTGGCCGACGTCGACGGCTACTTCTGCGCCGGTGACGCCCCGGGCCTCGGTATGGTGAACATGGTCGACTATCTCGGCCTGAACGTGCGCCATGTGGATTCGACCGAAATGGGCGGGTCCTCCTACATCGCTCACGTCTCGCACGCCGCGCAGGCCATCGCCGCCGGCAAGTGCAACGTAGCGCTGATCACGCTGGCCGGCCGTCCGCGTTCGGAAGGTTCGAGCGGCACGCAGGCACGCAACTGGGGCGCGAACCTGCCGGACCAGCCGTTCGAGGCACCGTTCAACCCGGTGACGGTCAACCTGTACGCGATGGTTGCCCAGCGGCACATGTACGAATTCGGCACCACGCCCGAGCAGCTCGCGTGGGTCAAGGTGGCCGCGTCGCATCACGCCCAGTACAACCCGAACGCCATGTTGCGCGAAGTTGTCACCGTCGAGGACGTGGTGAACTCCCCGATGATCTCGGACCCGCTGCACCGGCTGGACTGCTGCGTGGTGTCCGATGGTGGCGGCGCCCTCATCGTGGCCCGCCCGGAAATCGCGGCCAAGCTCAATCGCCCGAAGATCAAGATCCTGGGCGCTGGCGAGCACGTGAAGGGTTTGCTGGGCGGCCAGGTGGACCTGTCGTGGTCCGCCGCGCGTTTCTCCGGCGCTGCAGCCTTTGAGGAAGCCCGTGTCACCCCGGCAGACATCAAGTACGCGTCGATCTACGACAGTTTCACGATCACCGTGCTGATGCAGCTGGAAGACCTGGGCTTCTGCAAGAAGGGCGAAGGCGGCAAGTTCGTGATGGACGGCAACCTGATCTCCGGCGTGGGCAAGCTGCCGTTCAATACCGATGGCGGTGGTCTCTGCAACAACCACCCGGCCAACCGTGGCGGCATCACCAAGGTGATCGAAGCCGTGCGCCAGTTGCGCGGCGAAGCCCACCCGGCGGTGCAGGTGAAGAACTGCGACCTGGCGCTGGCCCAGGGTACCGGCGGCTACATGGGCTCACGCCATGGTTCCGCCACGCTGATCCTCGAACGCGAATAACAGGGATGCCACAGATGACGACTCCTTACGTCCCCACTCCGTACAAGGCTCCCGACGAGCAGCCTGACAACACCGCCTTCTGGCAGGCCGCCCGCGAGGGGCGACTGCTGGTGCGCCAATGCAAGTCCTGCGGCAAGCCGCACTGGTATCCGCGCACGTTGTGCCCGTTCTGCATGGGTGACACCGAGTGGAAGACCGCCAGCGGACAGGGCGAGATCTACTCGTTCAGCATCACGCGCCGCGCCGGTCCCAATCCGTTCTGCATCGCCTATGTGAAGCTCGATGACGGCGTGACGATGATGACGAATATCGTCGACACCGATCTCGATACCGTACACATCGGCCAGCGCGTGAAGGTGCGGTTCGCCGAGACCGACGGCGGCGCGCCGGTCCCTGTCTTCGCACCGGTCTGAACCAGAGGGAAGGATGCCGATCAGCTACCAGCACCTGCGGAACCGGCCATTCGCGCCGGTCCGTCAGCACTACACCGCGCGCGACACCATGCTGTACGCGCTGAGCCTGGGCCTGGGCAATGATCCGATGAATGCATCGGCATTGCCCTTTGTCTACGAAGGCGCTGCCGGCGGGCTGCGCGCGCTGCCGTCGCAGGCGGTGGTGCTGGGCTATCCCGGCTTCTGGGCACGCGAGCCAGATACCGGTATCGACTGGGTCAAGCTGCTGCACGGCGAACAGCGGCTGCGGCTGCACCATCCGCTGCCCGCAGAGGCTGAGGTTGTCGGTCATAACCGCATCACGCACCTGACCGACAAGGGCGCCGGCAAGGGAGCCATCATGGTGACCGAGCGGAAGCTGGAAACCGCGCAGGGTGAACTGCTGGCGACCGTACAGCAGGTGTCGTTCCTGCGTGGCGATGGCGGCTACAGTCAGGCGGACGGCGGGCAACCGAGCGATGATCCATTGCCCGCGCTGCGGCCGACACCTGAAGACAGGGCGCCTGACTTTGTCGATACGCAGCCGACGCGTCCTGAAGCGGCGCTGTTGTATCGCCTGATGGGTGATTTCAATCCGCTGCACGCGGACCCTGCCGTGGCGGCGGCAGCGGGATTCGAGCGGCCGATCCTGCATGGCCTGGCCAGTTACGGCCTTGTTGCGCATGCGCTGCTGCGGCAATGCGCGGGTCACGACCCGGCACGGCTGCGCGCGTTCGATATCCGCTTCGCATCACCGGTGTTTCCGGGCGAAACGCTCGTCACCGAGATCTGGCGCGATCCCGCTCAGCCAAATCAGTTCCAGTTGCGCGCCAAGGTGCTGGAGCGCGACAAGGTCGTGCTCAGCCATGGCTGGGCGGAGATCGCCTGAATACCCAACGAATTACCATGACGACACCCTCCGATTCGACCACCGGCCTGCCGCTGCCGTCCCGGCAGACCGGCGCCCTGAGCCATATCCGCGTGCTGGATCTATCGCGTGTGCTGGCCGGGCCGTGGTGCACGCAGAACCTCGCCGACATGGGCGCGGACGTGATCAAGGTCGAGAAGCCCGGCGCGGGTGATGACACCCGGCACTGGGGGCCTCCGTATCTGCAAGACGAAGATGGGCCCACGAGCCAGGCGAGCTACTTTGCCGCGTGCAATCGCAACAAGCGCTCGGTGACGATCGACATCGCCAAGCCGGAAGGGCAGAAGCTGATCCGTGAACTGGCGATGCAGAGCGACGTGGTCATCGAGAACTACAAGACCGGCGGCCTCAAGCGCTACGGGCTCGACTACGACTCGCTCAGCGCGCTGAATCCGCGCCTGATCTACTGCTCGGTCACGGGCTTCGGTCAGACCGGTCCCTACGCGGCACGTCCCGGCTATGACCTGCTGATCCAGGCCATGAGCGGCCTGATGAGCATCACCGGCCAGGCCGATGGAGAGCCCGGCGCGGGACCGGTGCGCGTGGGCGTCGCCGTGATCGACGTGTTCACGGGCATGTACGCCACCACGGCCATTCTTGGCGCGCTGGAGGCAAGGCACTTCACCGGCCGAGGCCAGCATATCGATGTGGCGCTGCTCGACGTTGCCATGGCGGTCCTGGCGAATCAGGGCGCGGGATACCTGAACGCGGGTGTCGTGCCGACCCGCCAGGGCAACACGCACCCGAGCGTCGTGCCGTATCAGGATTTTCCGACGCAGGACGGCGACATGCTGCTTGCCATCGGCAACGACGGCCAGTTCGTACGCTTCTGCGAAGCAGCCGATGTCGACTGGGCGCGCGACGAGCGGTTCGCCACCAACAGCGCCCGGGTCACGCATCGCCGGACGCTGATTCCGATGATGAGCGAGGTCACGCGGACCCGGCCGACCAGCGAATGGATTCGTCTGCTGGAGGCAGCGTCAGTGCCTTGCGGTCCGATCAACGATATCGCCCAGGCATTTGCCGACGAGCATGTCCAGCATCGCGGGCTGCGCGTCGAGCAGGAGCGCTACGGGGAGGCAGGATGTCCCCCGTCGGATAGCGTGAACCGGATCTGCAGCACGGCCAGCCCGCTGAGGCTGTCGGAGACGCCCACGACGGTGCGTTACGCGCCACCGGGGCTCGGCCAACATACGGACGAGGTGCTGCGCGACAATCTCAAGCTTGGTTCCGACGAAGTCGCGGACTTGCGCGCCAAGGGCATTCTGTAAAAGAAGCCACGTAAGAAAAAACCGGCAATGCAAGGCATTGCCGGTTTTTTTGTTTTTTCGCCAGTTTCCAGGGAGGCCGATAGTTCGATGTGCGCTTCATGCCGTAATACCGCTGGTTTCCCTTCTTGCTCTGATCCATCTCCGGGTCGCGTTCGCCCGACGCATTCTTGGTCGAACTCGGTGCGCTGATCAGTTTTGCATCCACCACCTCGCTCGCACGTAGCTTCAATCCCTTGTCACGCAGGATGTCGTTGACCAGAGCGAGGATCCGAGCGGTCAGTTTGGGCTTCTCCAGCAAGTGACGCAATCGCAGTATGGTGCTCTCACCGGGCATCCTCACCGTCTAGTTGTCCAGCCCGGCAAACTCCCGATACACCGGCACGTCGTGCAGCGCTTCTTCCATCGCCGGGTTCGGCAGGCCGAACCATTGCTGAAGGAAGTGGATGCGCAGCATTGCCTCGACCGCGAACGGAGGACGCCCGCGCTGGCCTTCCGGGGCGTACGGAGTGATCAACATCACCAGATCGGCCCATGGCACCACGCGGTTCATCTCGCCCAGGAATTCGCGCTTACGGGTGCGCTTGGTCGATAAGTTCAATCCAAGGTCAGTTTGCTTCATGCGCTACATGCTCGCCGGCTAATTGTGCAGAGCATCGCTAGCCTGTCCAGGCCATCGCCGGCGACTTCTCCCCGTGCTGGCATGAATCCGCTCGTTTATTCGATGTAGCTCAATTTTGATGCGGCGGAGTTTCGGCGCGACCCCATTGCGGGGGAACTTTCGTAATTATCCGACGGATTCTTCCGATACCCTGTGCCGCAATACATGGCGCATCAGTGTTGCTGACGGGCATCGATACCGGCGAGTGAACCGTGCTGGCCCCACGTCGTGTTCCGTTCCGTTGATCAGGCCGTCCTTAATGCGCTGTCTCTAGCGGCTTACCGTACAGGTGAAAAATGAGGAAATTAATCAGTATCTTTGTTCTCCTTGGTGCATTCGTTTCGACTCAAACCTTTGCACAAGCAACACTGAGTTGCACAGGGAAAGTCTCGATGGTTGGCGTCAATTTCGATGGCCACTTGTACGCAAGTACTGGATACGGTGTCTGGTCGATATGCTCAATGACAACGACTGAAAGGGGTGTCGTTCCAGCGGCGTGCAAGGGGTGGCTATTATCTCTGCTTTCATCAAAGGCAAATCGGGCTGATGCAACAATATATGTTTCCGGATATACGAGTTGCCGATCGGTTGGATCCGGGGTGATTGCGAACGCCTATTTTGTGAATTGAGATGCGGAGAATGGCGTTAATAATCGCACTCGGCTTGTCGATTTCTATGAATACACATGCTGATAGCTTGAGTGAAAATTATGACGATTTGCTGGATATGGCGTCTGCTATTTTTAAAAATCATCGAGTATACGGCGCAGAATTTTATTCGCAAGCGCTGCCAACTGGAATGAAATATGGCTCTTGGTATCAGGTCAGCATCGAATACCAGAATACTGGCACCCTACCCTGGGAGCCTGGTATGGTTCGCTTGGTTAATGCAACTGGAGGCGACTTCGGAGTTAATGATGTTCCATTGAAATACAAAGTGGGAGCCGGTGGTGTTGCATCTTTCTCATTTAATGTAAAAATAGAATGCAGATCATATCTTTCATTTCCTTTTTTTTCATGCGCAGATCGATAGCCGGCAATTTTATGGATACTCGCTTCGAATAATGGAACTTTTGGTCCAGCTTTTCCGGTCAGATCGAATCTGATCGGAGAAAGCAGTTCTCAGCCACCAACTGAAGGCGATAGTCTTCCTCCGCAACCCGCAGTGCCGATGATTGATCTACATATTCCCTTGGTGCCACCTCCAAAAATCTATCCACAAGGTTATAACGGTCCAGATCAATGGAGTAATATTAAATGGTAATGCGACGCCTCGCGAAGAGTTGCATTTTGATGGGGCTGATGTTCCTGACTATTGGGCGTGCGCAAGCACTAGATGGATTTAGTCGGGCCTGTAGGTTTGATACGATCCCGGTTGCTTTGCAGGGGCCGGCAGCACTACTTTTTTATATGCTTGGCGCTCCGCTAAGTACTGCCACGTTAGATCTGCTACCCGGAAAGGAGCGTTTTTGGATCTTTGAGTCAATAACAGCAGATTATGGGGAGGTGAAGTATTATCTTTTTGCCGAGGCGAACGTGTTTGTATGGTCTCCTCCTGCCCCTGGGTGGCACGGTGACTTTGTTCGTCGGATATCCTATAGCTCATCAACCTACAAAGCCCAGAGGCCTTCTGATGGTATATTAAAATATACGAAATTAGATATTTTCTTTGCTAACCGCGGGGTGTTGTATAGCGCGCGGGCTGGGAAAGCGGACATTTATGATCATTTGTCAGAACCATTAAATTCTTATGATACGAAGGTCCTGGGAATTCAAAAATTTTGGTATCCTGGGGGCGTGCAGGGAAAATTGCTGAACTCGACTGCGATAGATTGCAATCTAAATACTTGGGGGATGGGGTATCGATGATGAAGCGGTATAAGTATCTCGCATTATTTTTGGCCGTTTCGTTGTTGGTAGGAGCGATTTATTTGTGGTGGACTGGAGTTCCAGAGGGATATGGTGAATATGTGGCAGTGCGTTGCCTGGAGGACACGCCATCGGGGCAGTCGTGTATCCAGAAAGAGATAACTACTGAAGAGAGGATTGCGTTAACCAAAGGAAAAAAGCAGCATGATGACGGAACGTTCGAGGTCTCTGTTACGCAGAAGAGATTGGATGTTATTAATTCTGCACTTAAGGCTGCCAATGAGTCCAGGACGGGGTCACGCCGAAATCTACTGAAATCGGTAAGGCAAGAGGCCTTGAGGTGTGCAGGCGGAGCATTTGAGCTTTTGGCCGTAATTCCTGAATTTCCTGGCAGGTGGTCCGCTGTATTCAGAACCAAAGAAGGAAGAAGGATGCTGTTCGTCAGGTACGATTTTTTTGCTGCCGGCGGAAGCATGGGACGCTTCGAATACCTGCTTCGGTCGAAAGTGAACGGAAATTCCGCGATACTGATGCTGATGAACGGCGTTCGCGGCGATAGTCGAATGTGGGAGGCTCTTTGGGAGGCAAATGGTGTTACGTTCGATTTAGACGTTGAGGATGCGGGAAAGAAAGACGCTGCAGGCGATCCGTACACATCCGCCCAAGTTCTCGACATGGCTTCAACCTTTGACAGAAATTGCCATTGGAGTAGGGATAAGATTGAGCATCCTTAGCTGTATTAGGCAAGCAGGATGCTGAAGTTGCCTTTGCAATGGGGGGCGATTTTACCGGGGAGGATGAGCCCTCTTTTAGGTGGTGCTAGATTGCTCCTTGCTGGCGTAGCGCCTCCAGTTGCGCCTCGGTGTATCCGAGCTTGCCCAGAATGGCGCCAGTGTGTTCTCCAAGATCCGGCACATCACCCATGCGCGCTGGCGCGTTCGTCAGCGTGGCGGGCGGCAACAGGGCCTGGATCGATCCGGCTGGCGTCGCAACCTCACGCCAGCGTTGGCGCGCTGCCAGTTGCGGATGGTTCCAGACGTCGTGCATGTCGTTCAGCGGTGCGTTCGCAATGCCGCCCTGGTCGAGACGATCGATCAGTTCGTCGCGCGTCATCCGGTTCAGGTGCTTGCCGATTTCCACGTCCAGCGCCTCGCGATGGTTCACGCGTTCCAGGTTCGTCGTGAAGCGCGGGTCGTTCGCCAGGGCCGCATCGTCGAGAGCGTTCAGACAGAAACGCTGCCACTCCCGATCGTTCTGCAGTCCGAAGATCACGCTGCCGCCGTCGCCGGTGCGATAGTGGCCGTACGGCGCAATCGAGGGATGCGCCAGGCCATGCCGGGCGGGCGGTGTGCCGCCATAGTGCGCGAAGTTCAGCGGATACGACATCCACTCTCCGAGCGCTTCCAGCATGGTGACTTCCACGCGCTCGCCCACGCCGGTGCGGGCACGCAGCAGCAGCGCCGAGAGGATGCCCGAGTAGGCGTACATGCCGGCCGCGATGTCGGCGATCGAGATCCCGGCGCGCGACGGCGCGTCCTCACCGCCGGTGACCGATATCAGGCCAGCCGCCGCCTGGATCAGCAGGTCGTAGGCCTTCTTGTCGCGATATGGGCCGTGGTCGCCATAGCCCGATATGTCGCACACGATCAGCTTCGGAAAGCGGGTGTGCAGCGCGTCGAAGCCTAGCCCGAGCCGGTCGGCGGCGCCGGGCGCGAGGTTCTGGATCAGCACGTCAGCGTCGCCAAGCAATTGCTGAAGGATGTCTGCCGCGTCGGGATGCTTCAGATCGAGCGACAGGCTTTCCTTGCCCCGGTTGGCCCAGACGAAGAACGACGACATGCCGTGCACGGTCTTATCGTAGCCGCGCGCGAAATCACCGACACCAGGGCGTTCGATCTTGATGACGCGCGCGCCGAGATCGGCAAGCTGACGGCTGGCGAACGGGGCGGCGACGGCATGTTCCAGCGCGACGACGGTGACGCCTTCCAGGGGAAGAACTGCAGGGGGCACGGCGGGCTCCATTAGGCGTGGGACGCACGGCGTCCGGGATGGCCGAGTATGGAGTGACGTGTGTGACGAAGCCAGTCGATATTTCCTTACACGGCTTCAAACACATCTAACGCAGGACGGTGTCTGGGAGTGACTCGCTGGATTCCGTCAGAAAGCGAATGAACGCACGCGTGTAGTCTGGCAAGCGCTGAAGGCTGCGCGCGACCACGCGCTGCTCGCGCATGGCCCAGGGTTCGTCCAGCACCACGCCCTCGACGAGCCCTTGCGCGATTGCCGGTGCCGCCACGGAACGCGGTACCAGTGCGATGCCGGCGCCTTCCTGCACGCAGCGGATCACGGCCGGAAAATTCGGCGCATGCACGCGCACATGCGGGACGATGCCGGCGCGCGTTGCCATATCCTGCAGATAGAGGAAATTGCTGCTCTTGCTGCCGATCGATACGAGTTCGTGGCGCAACGCCTGGACCAGCGAGACGCTATCGCGCATGCCCAGCGGATGACGTGGCGGCACCACGAACAGTAGTTCGTCTGCGCCATAGAGGATGGAGTCGAGGCCATGCAGGTCGATGGCGCCTGCCACCAGCCCGATATCGGCGCGTTGCTCCTGCACCGCGCGAACGCTGTCCGCGCTCAGGTGCTCCTCGAGGTCGACATTGACGTTGGGATAGGCCGCCAGGAAGCGGCTGAGGGCCACGGGCAGGTTGCACATCGTGCTGCTGTTCGCGTAAACGCGAATGTGTCCTTCGATGCCATCGGTGTGGCGCCGCATGCCGATCTGCAACTGCTCCACATTGTCCAGAATCGTCCTGGCGTGCTGCAGCATGGTCTCGCCGGCCGCCGTCAGGACCATGCCTTTCTGCGTGCGATTGAACAGCGGCACGCCGACGGTCTGCTCCAGATTCTTCAGCCGATAGCTGGCGGAGGGCGCGGTCAGATGCATGTCGGAAGCACCCATCGTCAGGCTTCCCGCCTCGGCAATGGCCACGAAGACCCGAAGGTCGGTTAACTCAAATCGCAAGGTCGTCTCCTGTTGCCACGGCGCCGGTCGGTGCCGAGGGGCCAGGGGGCGCTTCAGGCATCGCGGTTCGAATTCTTCTAAGGGGACTCAGTACTTTTCGACTGGCCCGAGCCGCGTTGTCGATTCTATAGTGATCGCTCGCGCCGTGGCATGGCGACATTGCAAAGACGTTACCGGTCACCACAGAACCGGACGGAGACAACCTCATGATTCCATCGCTTTACCGGCTCGGCGCATCGCTGATCTGCGCCGGGGCGCTGCTGGCCACCGCAACGCCGGCAGCGGCTGACGCTGGCTATCCCGCGAAGCCAATCCGCCTGGTGGTGCCCTACGCGGCGGGTGGCCCCACCGATACGTTCGCGCGGGCGCTGGCAGCGGGCTGGAGCCGGCAATTGAAAGCCCAGATCGTGATCGAGAACCGGACCGGTGCGGGCACGCTGGTCGGTACCGAGTACGTGTCGAAGGCGACCCCGGATGGTTATACGCTGCTGCTGACCACGGTGGCGCACGCGGTCAATCCCAGCATCCATGACGCACTGCCGTATCGCACTATCGAGGACTTCGCCCCGGTGGGGCTGGCCGCACGCGCGCCACTGGTGCTGGTGGTCAACAAGAAACTGCCGGTGGGGAACCTGAAGGAGTTCATCGCTTATCTGAAGGCGCATCCTGGCCAGGTCAACTACAGCTCTGCCGGGGTGGGCAGCGCGCCGCATCTCGGTGCGGAATTGCTCAACTACATGAGCAACACGAAGACCGTTCACGTGCCGTATCGCGGCAGCGCGCCGGCCATGGCTGACTTGATCGGCGGCCACGTGGCCTTCATGTTCGATAGCGCGCCGACGGGGCTGGCCCAGGTCCGTGCCGGTACCGTGAAGCTGCTCGCCACCACGATGGCTGCGCGCTTGCCGCAGACGCCCGACGCGCCGGCGGTGGCCGAGGTCGTGCCCGGCTACGAGGCCTATACCTGGAATGCCGTGTTTGCGCCGGCCAACACGCCGCCGGAGGTTATCCGCAAGCTGACGGACACGCTGGGCGCAACGCTCAAGGAGCCCGCGCTGCAGGCCAAGGCCGTCGATCTCGGGCTGCAGCTGGAAGCGAATCCAACACCGCAGGCGCTCGCGCAGTTCGTGCGCGCGGAGATCGCCAAGTGGAAGCCCGTGGCAGTCGCCGCCAACATGAAGGCCGACTGACGTCGCGCCGCAGGAAAAGGAAGACCGAACGATGATCAGACACGAACTCTGCGCCCAGCGCTATTTCGAGGATTTCGAAGTCGGGGAGCGGATGAACCTGCCTTCACGGACGATGACCGATGCGCTGTTCGCCGCGTTTCAGCTGGCCAGCGGCGACAACCATCCGGTGCACTATGACGTGGAGTACTGCCGCGCGCATGGCATGCCCCATATGCTGGCGCACGGCTTCCAGGTGCTGATCCAGACCGCGGCGGGCGCCGGCTTGTTTCCGCATATGGTCGAGGAATCGCTGAAGGGATTTATCGAGCAGAGCAGCCGCTTTCTGGCGCCCGTCTATGTCGGAGACACGCTGTATTGCAGCCTGACGGTCAGCGAACTGATTCCGGGCCGCACCACCGGCGTGCTGGTGATGCAATCCGAGATCCGTAACCAGAACGACGTGCGCGTCATGGAAGGCACGCAGAAGTACCTGTTGCGCAAGCGGGTGCCGGATGCGCGCTAGCACCCGATCCACCCGATTCATTCGGCCCATCGCCCTGCTCGCGCTCGCCTTGTGCGCGAGCGCCGTGGCGGCGGAAGACAAGTTCCCGTCTGGCCCGGTCACGCTGATCGTCCCTTACGCACCGGGCGGCACGACCGACGTCGTTGCACGTCAGTACGCCGTGGCGTTGCAGACGGCGTTAGGGCAATCGGTGGTAGTGGAGAATCGGCCCGGCGTGTCGGGAACGCTGGGCGCCCAGGCATTGCTGCGGGCGAAGCCCGATGGATACACGCTCTCCATGATTCCGGCCACGGTATTCCGCCAGCCGTTCATCCAGAAGACGGCTTACGATCCGGCGAGCGACTTCACATACCTCGCGCGGATATCGGGCTATACGTTCGGCATCGTGGTGCGTGCGGACTCGCCCTGGCAATCCTGGGCTGACTTCCTTAAATCGGCGCGCGCGGATCCCGGCAAGTATTCATATGGCTCGCCGGGGCAGTTCAGCACGCCGCATGTCACGATGCTCGAGATCGGCGCGAAGACCGGCATCTCGCTGAATGCGATTCCGTACAAGAGCGATGCCGAGTGCATACCCGCGCTGCTTGGCGGTCATGTTTCGATGTGCGCGGCGGGCAGTTCTGCCGGGACGCTGGTCGACAGCGGCAAGCTGAGGTGGCTGAACCTCTGGACCGAGCGTCGTTCCACGCGTTGGCCCGATGTGCCAACGCTGCGCGAACTCGGGCTGGATATCGTATCGGCGTCCCCCTACGGCATTGCGGGGCCGAAGGGCATGAAGGAGCCGGTTGTGCGGGTACTGGAAGACGCGCTGCACAAGGCGGCGGTCGATCCGGTTCACCTCGCGGCGCTGAAGCGGCAGGACCAGGCGCTCATGTACATGGACGGCGCCGCCTACAAGCGTTTCGTGGCGGAGCAGATCTCGGTTGAGCGGGCGATGGTCCAGCGTCTGGGGCTGAAGGCGGACTAGTCCCCGGCGGCGGCTCAGCGGTCCTGCTGCGCGGGCTTGAACGCCTCGCCTACGACGCGGGCGTTGTCGAGGTACAGATCCCAACCACCGGCCCAGTAGCTGCCCCACCACGACGACTTGTCCTGGTTGTTGGAAGGAGTCTTGTTGAGGGCTGCGCCGTAGGGTAGGAAGACGGTTTCGACTTGCGTGGACATGGTCTGGGCGCCAGATGGCGTGGTCAGGTTGGTCGGTCCCTTGGTTATCCTTGGTGGATTCCCTGATAGGGTTTTCCCGAAGTGTAGCAAGACCACTACCATTCACGCCATGGGACCGATGGGCATACCGCCCATCAAGGCCGCATGATGAGACGCTTAGGGCATATGGAGGGCTGGCTGCCGCCAGCCCTGGCCCTGGCGTTTCATCCAGGCGCCTTATCCCCAGTGCCGCACACGGCCGGTATCGACGTGTACGAAATCCTCTTGCTGGTAGAACCCGACGCCGCCAATCTTCAGCGAGGTGGCTGCATCGCGCAGATCGGCCAGCGATACGCCGGGCAGCCGGATATCGATAGCCATGCCGTCCATGTGCAGGCTGTGCTTGGCCACGCCGCCGCCACGCGTGTTGCGCAGGCGGGTGTTGGTGGCCGGGCTGCGATAGCCGGAAATGACCTGGAACGGGGTGTCCGTCTCAAGCTCCCGTCGCAACGAGAAAAGCAGGCCGAAAAGCTGGGGGTCGATTGTGCCGACCGAGCCCGAATAGTGATCCCGCAGGAAGCGGTTCAACGCCAACTGTGCCTGTGGCAGCACTTCGCTACCCATCGCATACACCAGCGAGATGTTCTCGCCCGTGTGCGTGTGATGGAACGATAGCGAGCGGGCATTCGGCGGGTTGCCGGGGCCGCTGTCAGGTGTGTTCTCAGGTGTGTTGTCCGGCGTATTGGCCCGTGCCACGCCGGTCGAGAGTGCTGCAATGCCGGTGCCGAGGATCAGGCCGCTGGCGCGATGCAGAAAGCGGCGGCGCGGGGGAGTCTTCGATTGCGTCATGGTGTGGTCTGCGCGAGCTTGCCGGCGCGTGCGGTGGCCGGCGGGTTGCGCTGCCGCAGCGCCTGCTCCAGCAGCTTGTCCTGTCCGTAGATATCAGGCAGAAAATATACACGTCCATCGGCCCTGGCAATGGCGGTACCGTACGCCAATACAACAGGCAAAGGCTGCTTCAACGCAATTGTGTTGGATTTTCCCTTGCTCATCGCCTGCCGGATGCGCTCCTCGGTCCACTCGGGCATGTCCTGCAGCACGAACTGCGCCAGCTGCACCGGCTCCTCCACGCGGATGCAGCCGTGGCTGAAATCGCGGCGGCCGCGCTGGAACAATTGCGGGGTCGGTGTGTGGTGCAGATAGATGTTCTGATTGTTCGGGAACACGAACTTGATGTCCCCCAGCGCGTTCAGCGGGCCGGGCCGTTGCCGGATGCGCATCTGGCCGTTCAGCACCGCATCGAGATTGGCCGACGACAGCGTGGTAATCGCCTGGCCACCCGAGACGAACTCGAAGCCCTGTCGCGTGAAATACCCGGGGTCGCGCCGCGATTTCGGCACCACCTCGCTGCGCGCGATGGATGGCGGTACGTTCCAGTACGGGCTGAACTCGATATAGCGCATGTCCTCGCGGAACATCGGCGTGCGGGTGTTGAGCGCCTTGCCGACGATGACCTTCATCTCCAGCTTGATGTCCAGCTTTCCGTCGACGTAATCGTAGGCGCGCAGCATGAACTCGGGAATGTTGACGACGATGACGCGGGGGCCTGCCGTCAACGGCGTCCAGCGCAGGCGCTCCATCGTCAGCGCGATCTGCTTCACGCGTTCGGACGGTGTTGTGTTGAGTTGCGCCAGCGTGCCTTGTCCGATGACGCCGTCGGCATCTAGACCATGCCGTTTCTGGAATGACTCGACCGCGGTCACCAGCGCGCCTTCGTACTTTTTCGGAACCGGCGTGCCTTGGGGCAGATCGCCCAATGCCTCCAGACGCTGCGCCATTTGCGCCAGGCCGTCATAGGGCTGCCCGATGGTCAGCTTGTTGCCCGGCGGCGTCGGCAGCGGGGTGTTCCAGAGCGGCTGGGTGGCCAGGGCCCGATAGCGGCTCAGCGCGTCGCGCAGCGTCGGATACAGCGGGAACGATGGCGCCGCCTCGTGAATCGCCGCGGGCAGCCGGTTCGCGGCGACGGCGGCGTGCAGATAGCTGTCGGGGTCGAACGGTGTTTCGTCCGCTACCGAGAAGTTCACGTGGATCTGGCGCGGGTCGATACGCCCCTTGTGCAGGTCAGACAGGTACTGGCGCATCGTCACGGTCAGCGCATTGTCCAGCCGATCCAACGACTCCGGCGCCAGGGCCGTGCCGGAATCGGCCTGCGCGATGGCCCGCTTGAAGCCATCCGCGTCGTAATCCCGGGGTTCCAGCCCATCCGCGCCCGCATCCGCCAGCGCGGCCACGGCCTGCTGCGCGGCTTGCGTCGGGCGCCCGTTGGCAAACCACAGTGGCTGCGCCCAGGCGGACGTCGCGGCGCCGATGAACCAGGCGCATAGCGCGGCTCGCATCCATGTCCGTTTCCGGCGTGGGTGGGGTGTCGAGGGGCGGGTCGAGATAACTGCGGTGGCGGTCATCGGCATTCCGGAAGTTTGAGAGAGAGGCTCACGATGGCATCGTATCCGAAGACGAAGGTCGGCTCGCGGCCGCGCTTGATCTGGCGCGATCTAGCGCAATCTATTCGGCCTGCCTGATGTTCAGCCGGGCTCGAAGCGGTGCATCCGGTAAGCCAGCGGTGCTTGAATCGACAGGTAACCATGCACCGCATTGCCCACCGCGCGTCGCAGCGCCACGGCATCGACGGGACGCGTCGCGGTCATCAGGGTTTGCGATACCAGGCTGTACGTCATCGCATGAATGGCAAAGGCAGTGGGCGCAAGCGGCGCGTCGGTGGGCCATTCCGGTCCGCCGGACAGCGTTTCTATCCAGAGCTGCACGAACTCCGCGTACATGTTCCGGAACGCCTCGATGCCGGACACCTTGCGCTCGACCACGAACAGCGCCGCCCAGTGTTCGGGTTCGGCCAGCGGCGCGGCCGACTGGGCGTCGATCAGGGCATCCACCCGGGCGGGCAGGGGCTCGGTGCGATGGGTGTCGATGCTGGTGCGCATCGTGGCCGCGATGGCCTTGACGCGCAGATGGATGCAGACCGCCGCCAGCGCGTCCTTGCAGGAAAAATACTCGTAAAAGCTGCCAATGCCGACCCCGGCCAATCCGATCACCTGACGGATCGAGATGCGGTCATAAGGCTTTTCGGCCAGAAGCTGGAAGAACGCGTCGCGAATGGCGTCGGCCGTGGCGCGGGCCCGCGATTGCGCTGGCTTGCGGCGTCGGGCGCCGGGCGGGCTCGGCGGATTGGGGGTGGTGGGAGCTTTGGGGCGCGCTGCTTTCATGTCTGAGAAACCCGAACACCTTGCGGTGGACGGATTCTTATACTGGTTGTCGACAAGACCGGCTTGACTGACGAGCCGGCGCAACGGAGACATGCCCATGGAATGGAGCACGCACGAGGTCACCAACGTGGTGACGGAACTGCAGGATTATAACGTCTACACCACCGATCTTCCCTTGCAGGAGGCGGTGCGCCGCGCGGGGGCGGGTGCCCACGAAACCGAGCTGGCCACCTACGGCGCGCGGCTTGGCAGCGCCGAGACGATCCGCATGGCCGAGGAGGCCAACCACTTCAAGCCCGAGCTGCATACGTTCGACCGCCAGGGCCGCCGCATCGACCGTGTGGAGTTTCACCCGAGCTGGCACGGCATCATGCGCATGGCGCGCGAGCAGAACCTGGTGGCACAGCCGTTCGCCGATCCACGTCCCGGCGCATGGGCTGCCTATGCGGCCGGATTCTCGATGCACGGGCAGATCGAGGCGGGCTCGCAGTGCCCGAACTCGATGACTTTCGCGTGCATTCCGGTATTGCAACGCGAACCCGAACTGTTCGCAGCGCTCGCGCCGAAGCTCTATTCGCGCACGTACGATGCGCGGGATATCCCGCTGGAACAGAAGGACTCGATCCTCGTCGGCATGGGCATGACGGAGAAGCAGGGTGGCTCCGACGTGCGGGCCAACACCACGCGCGCTGAACCGCTGCGTGGCGAGGGGCGCGGCGGCGAGTACCTGATCACCGGCCACAAGTGGTTCTTCTCGGCGCCGATGTGCGACGCGCACCTCGTGGTGGCCCGCACGGAAAGCGGCCCGGCCTGCTTCTACGTGCCTCGCTACCGGCCCGATGGCACCAAGAACGCGGTGCAGATCCAGCGGCTGAAGGACAAGGTGGGCAATCGTTCCAACTCCAGCAGCGAGGTGGAATTCCGTGGTGCCTGGGGGCGCATGATCGGCGAGGAAGGCCGTGGTATTCCCACCATCATCGAAATGGCCACTTTCACGCGCCTGAACTGCGTGATGGGCAGCACCGGCCTGATTCGCCAGTGCCTGGTCCAGGCGTTGCACCATACCCGCCACCGTAGCGCGTTCGGCAAGACGCTGATCGATCAGCCGCTGATGCGCAACGTGCTGGCCGAC
This sequence comes from Cupriavidus sp. SHE, assembly GCF_000812445.1. Classification (NCBI taxonomy): domain Bacteria; kingdom Pseudomonadati; phylum Pseudomonadota; class Betaproteobacteria; order Burkholderiales; family Burkholderiaceae; genus Cupriavidus; species Cupriavidus sp. SHE. Next base: position 36,589 of record NZ_JWMB01000034.1, read on the forward strand.
ATGGCGCTCGAATCCGAAGCCGCCACGCTGATGATGATGCGGCTGACCGAGGCCTTCGCGCTGGCCGATGATGATCCGCTGCAGCGTGCCTACAAGCGCATCGTCACGCCGGCGGCCAAGTTCTGGCTGGCCAAGCGCAGCGTGGAACTGTCGGGCGAGGCCATGGAGGTCTTTGGCGGTAACGGCTATATGGATGAAGGCCCGATGGGCCGCCTGTATCGCGAAACACCGGTGATTTCGATCTGGGAAGGATCGGGCAATGTGATGGCGCTGGACATGATGCGTGCCATCAGCCGGGAACCGCAGGCCATGCAGGCATTGCTGGAAGACCTGGCGCCGTTCTGCCGCCAGGACGCGCGTCTGAGCGATGCGGCCACGGCGTTGGTTGCTGGGCTGCGGACCCAGGGCGAGGCGACGGAATGGCTGGCGCGCCGCCATGCGCAGCTTCTGGTGCTGCTGGTGCAGGCCCGTCTGCTCGGCGAACATGCGCCGGCGGCAGTGGCCGATGCGTTCATCGCCAGCCGCTTCGACGCGCAATGGGGCCGCGTGTTCGGCATGCTGCCGGATGGCGTGGCGCACGCCGCGATCCTGGATCGCGCCTGGACGCAGTAAGACGCTGCAAGGCCGGCACAGGGCCACCACAAGGCCGGCCGACCAGAGAACATACAAAAGAGAACGTGGAGACGCCCCAATGAACATCGTTGCCTTGCTGGATAGCAACGTACGCAAGTATCCGGACAAGCCGTTCCTGCGGTATGCCGGACAGTCGATCACCTATGCGGAATTCGATGCGTTGTCGCGCGGCGCCGCCATCGTGCTTGCCGACCACGGCGTTGGCGTGGGTGACCGCGTGGCCGTGCTGTGCTTCAACACGCCGGGTATGGTGGCGGCGATGTTCGGGGCGTGGCGGCTTGGCGCGGTGGCGGTGCCGGTCAACCACAAACTGCAGACACCGGAGGTCGACTACATCCTCGAACATGTAGACGTGAAGGTGTGTGTGTTCGACGGCAGCCTGGCTTCCGTGGTCTCTCGCCTGCAGACGTCAGTGAAGCTGTTGGCCACCAACGCCGATGCGGCCGGGTTCGATTCGTTCGACGCGCAATTGCCGGCGGCCGCCACCTACGACGCGCTGCCGCCGGCCGACGACGCCATCGCGCAGATTCTCTACACGTCCGGCACCACGGGCCGGCCCAAGGGTTGCGTGCTGACCCATCGGGCCGTGTGCATGGCAGGGATGACCGCCGCGCTGGCGTTGTCGATGCAGCGCGACGAGCGCACGTTGATGGCGATGCCGCTCTGGCACTCGTCGCCGCTCAACAACTGGATGCTCGGCACGCTGTACGTCGGTGGCACCGTTATCCTGCTGCGCGAGTACCACCCGCTGCATTTCCTGCAGACGGCGCAGGACGAGCGCGCCACGCTGTACTTCGGCGCGCCAGTGTCATATCTGCTGCCGCTGCAGATGAAGATCGACGTTACCGCGTTCGATCTGGGGTCGGTCCGCGCATGGATCTATGGCGGCGGCCCGATCGGCGCGGACACCGCCCGCCAGCTTGCGCAGCTTTATCGCAGCGATCGCTTCTATCAGGTCTTCGGCATGACCGAGACCGGGCCGTCCGGCACCGTGCTGTACCCGGAGGAACAGGTCGCCAAGGCGGGCTCGATTGGCCGCGTGGCCACGCCGGGTCTGGACATGCGTGTGGTGCGCACGGACGGTGCCAATGCTGGCCCCGGCGAGATCGGGGAAATCTGGATCAAGGCCGACTCCAATATGCTGGGCTACCTCGATAACGAAGCGGCCACGCGTGAAGTCATGCGCGACGGTTGGTATCGCAGCGGTGATCTGGCCCGGCTGGACGCCGACGGCTTCCTGTTCGTGGTGGATCGCACCAAGGACATGATCATTACCGGTGGCGAGAACGTCTACTCGAAGGAAGTCGAGGACGTGCTGGGGGCGCACCCCGATGTTCAGGACGTTGCGGTGATCGGCCGGCCACACGTCCAGTGGGGCGAGACCGTGGTGGCGGTGCTGGTGCCCAGGCCCGGCACGCAGCCGGACCCGGAGGGCATCAAGGCATTCGCCGCCGAGCGTCTGGCGCGCTACAAGGTGCCGCGCGAGTTCCTGATTCGCGACACACTGCCACGTACCCCCACGGGCAAGCTGATGAAGCACGTGCTGCGCGCGGACTTCACGTAGCGGCGCTGGCCGACGGTTGTGCGCCGGACGATGCTTCCGGCCCGCAATCCGCGCCATCCGTATGCCCGGACTAAGCTGTAGCTGTAGGGATGAGCGGCACAGTTCGGGCATGCGGGAGGTGCAATGGCAACGCGGAACGGTTTTATCGGCGCAGTCGGCAACACGCCGTTGATCAGGCTCGGCAAGCTCAGCGCGGAAACGGGCTGCGAGATCCTCGGCAAGGCCGAGTTCCTGAACCCGGGTGGCTCGGTCAAGGACCGCGCCGCCTTGTACATCATTGCCGACGCCGAGCGGCGCGGCACGCTGAAGCCCGGCGGCACCGTGGTGGAAGGCACGGCCGGCAACACCGGCATCGGCCTGGCGCATATCTGTGCCGCGCGTGGCTATCGCTGCGTGATCGTGATCCCCGAGACCCAGTCGAAAGAGAAAATGGACCTGCTGCGCGTGCTCGGCGCCGAAGTACGCACCGTGCCGGCTGTGCCCTACGCCGACCCCAACAACTATCAGAAGGTGGCAGGGCGCCTGGCGCAGGAACTCGACAATGCGATCTGGGCGAACCAGTTCGACAACACGGTCAACCGGCAAGCCCACTACGAGACCACGGGGCCAGAGATCTGGCGGGATACCGACGGCAAGGTCGATGCTTTCGTCTGCGCCACCGGCACAGGCGGGACGCTTGCGGGCGTTGCCCGCTTTCTCAAGGCGCAGAACCCGGCGGTGCGAACGGTGCTGGCCGATCCACATGGCAGTGGTCTGTACAGCTTCGTGAAGACCGGGCAGATCCGGGCCGAAGGCAACTCGATCACCGAGGGGATCGGGTCGAGCCGCATCACGGCGAATCTCGCGGACACACCGATTGATGATGCGGTGCGCATCGATGACCAGCGTTGCGTGACGATGGTCTATCGGCTGCTGCGCGAGGAAGGGCTGTACGTGGGCGGGTCGACGGGCATCAATGTGGCGGCCGCGGTGCAGATTGCGCAGGATCTGGGGCCGGGTCACACCATCGTGACGCTACTGTGCGATCGCGGGAGCCTGTATTCGGCGCGGCTGTTCAACGCTGAATGGCTGGCGCAGAAGGGGCTGGTGGCTGGCTAGCCGCGCTTGGTGGTGCCTTGGTGCTGCAATCGACATTTCGCGTCGCCGTGAAACATCCAGTGAGATGCCGAACCATACTGGGTGGCATCTACAAGATGCGAGCAGGCCATGCCCCCAAACGCTTCCCTTGCCCCCGCCGATCCGATTGCAGCCGTCACGCACGCCGATCCTTATCCTTACTATCGTGACCTCGCGAGCACTCTCCCGTTTTACTTCGATCCTGCACTGAAGCTGTGGGTCGCCGCTAGCGCGGCGGCCGTCGCGGAAGTGCTGAACCATGCCGATGGCCGCGTGCGGCCAGCCGCACAGCCCGTTCCGCCGTCGCTCGCCGGATCTGCCGCAGGTGACCTGTTCGGACGGCTGATCCGTATGAATGACGGCGTGGCCCATGCACCGCTGAAGGCAATCGTGGCGCGGCAGATGGCGGCGCTGGATCTGTCCGATACACGTAGCCGGGCCCGCGCGCTGGCAGCGGCATTGCCCCGCGTGGACCACGACGACGCACACGAAGCCAATCGCTGGATGTTCACGTTGCCGGTGCTCGCCATTGCCGATCTGCTGGGCCTTCCGCTTGAGCGCGACGCGGACGGTCACGTCTCGACGCGGGTGGCCGGCTTTGTTGCCACCTTTGCCGCGGCCATGTCACCGCTGGCATCCCCGGCGGATGTCGAGGCTGGCGTCGCTGCCGCGCAATGGCTGATGCGCCTGGCGCAAACCGCCGGCGATCGCGAAACGGCAGACAGCGGCTTGCTGGTCGCGCTGGCGCAGGCGGGAGGTGACAGCAATATGGATCCGGCCACGCTGACGGCAAACGCGATCGGCCTGATGATCCAGTCGTGCGAAGCGACTGCCGGGCTGATCGGCAACACGCTCGTTTATCTCGGCAGAACTGGCTGGCAAGGGGCCGATATCGCAGCTAGCGTAGATCGGGTGGCAAGGATCGATCCACCCGTGCAGAACACGCGCCGTTTCATGGCAGCGGATGCGATGTTGTGCGGCCAGCAGGTCAAGGCGGGCGATGCGGTGCTGGTATTGCTGGCCGCCGCGGCGCATGATCCTTCCGCCGCCGTGGACGATCGCGCGTGGACCTTTGGCGCGGGGCGGCACGGTTGCCCAGGCGATGCGCTGGCTCGCGTGCTGGCCACGTGCACGGTCGAGGCGCTGCTCGCGCGCGACGTACACCCGGACCGGCTAGCTGTCAGCGTGCGCTACCGGCCATCCGTCAATGCACGCATTCCCAGCTTTTCATCCAACAACTAAATGGAGCCCCCAACCATGATCGCCATCATCTTTGAAGTCGAGCCCGCGCCAGGGCGTCAGGACGCCTACCTCGAGATTGCCGCGCACCTGAAATCGACGCTGGAAACCATTGATGGATTCATCTCGGTGGAGCGGTTCCAGAGCCTGACCACGCCGGGCAAGCTGCTCTCGCTGTCGTTCTTCCGGGACGAGGCGGCCGTGATCGCCTGGCGCAACACGCTCGACCACCGCAAGGCACAGGCGGCCGGGCGCGGCGGCGTGTTTGCCAACTATCGGCTGCGCGTGGCGCAGGTGATACGCGACTACGGCATGAACGAACGCGACGAAGCGCCGGCCGACAGCCGCGCGGTACACGACGCGGCGCAACCCTGATCCCCGGAGCCAATGCGAATGACGTCGTTCGATATCGGGCAGGAGATTGCATTCATCGGCCTGACATTTCTGTTGGCCGGCTTCGTGAAGGGGGTGGTCGGGCTGGGCCTGCCAACAGTGGCGGTGGGCCTGCTGGGGCTGGTCATGCCGCCTGCCCAGGCCGCCGCGCTACTGGTGGCGCCTTCGATGGTGACCAATGTGGTCCAGCTATTCAGCGGGCCGCGTTTCGGCTTGTTATTGCAGCGGCTCTGGCCGATGCTCGTGGCGATCTGCGCGGGCACGTGGATCTGCGCGGCGCTGGTGCCGGCCCGGGTTCTCGGACATGCCACCAACGCATTGGGCGTGGCGCTGGTGCTGTACGCGATCGTCGGGCTGGCCGCCGTGAGGCTGCACGTTCCGCCACGCGCGGAAGGCTGGCTGGCGCCGCTGGTCGGACTGGTGACCGGTGCCATCACGGCGGTGACGGGTGTATTCGTGATTCCGGCCGTGCCCTACCTGCAGGGGCTTGGGCTGGACAAGGAAAGCATGGTCCAGGCGCTGGGGCTGTCGTTCACCGTGTCTACCATTGCGCTGGCGGTCAGCCTGGCGCTGGACGGCGCGCTGCTGCACACGCCGGTACTCGGGGCCTCGGCGCTGGCGCTGGTTCCTGCGCTCGGCGGCATGTTCTTCGGGCAGTGGCTGCGCCACCGGATCAGCGCGGAGCGCTTCCGTCGCCTGTTTTTCTGCGGTCTGTTGTTGCTTGGCGTCGATCTGGCACTACGCGGGGCATTCTGACCCCATCCGCCGAGGATTCCTGACATATTCGCCTGCCATACTGGCCCCCAGATCGCGGCGCTAGCATGGCCTTGCCGCACCGGAAACGAAAGGGCGATGCGGTATGAAGCGGCGCACGGGCGGTACCAGGCTGTTGGCAACGTTGGGCAAGCAGGCGGCGCGGAGCGCGCGCCGGCTGCAGCGCACCGTGGCGCAGACAGTGACAAATCCGGTGCTGCGCGTGGCCAGGCAGCAGGGCCAGGCGGTCAGCAAGGCCATGGGGCGAGCCGTTGGCAAGGCCGCGCGTCAGGCCTTCACAGGGGTAGTGACACCGGCCCCAACCCCGGTCAGCAAGGGTGGTGGTATCTGGGAGGAGGGGCTGTGGGGCTTCAGCCTCGGTATCGGCAGCATGGCGCAGCGCCGCTATCGCGTGTTTGTGCCGCCCGGTGTCAGCGCGGCGCGGCCTGCGCCGCTGCTGGTGTTGCTGCACGGCTGCGGCCAGGATGCCGCCAGCTTTGCGGCCTGCGCCCGCGTGGCCACCGTGGCGCGCGACGCGCGCTGGGTGGTGCTGATGCCGGAGCAATCGCTGCAAGGCAACGCCCAGCGCTGCTGGAACTGGTTCCGGCCCGCTGAGCGCGGCGCATCGGAGGCGGCGCTGCTGATGTCGATGGTCGATCATGCGTGCCGGCGCTACGCGGTTCTGGCCGACCGGGTTTGCGCGTTCGGTTTGTCTGCTGGCGGCGCCATGGCGATGATGCTGGGTCTGCGCTATCCCGATCGCTTTGCCGCCGTGGGTTCGCATTCCGGTGCCGCGCCGTTCAGTGCCAGCAACGCGTCGCAGGCTTCACGCGCGATGCGTGGGGAGCGGGCGCCTGACATTGATGCGGCGCGGTTGCTGCTGGCCGGACGTCGGCCTCCGCCGCTGCTGCTGATGCATGGCGACGAGGATGCGGTGGTGTCCTACGACAACGCCACGGCTACGGCTGCCATGTGGCTCGACCTCGTGCCACATGGCGTGCCCGCACCTGCTGCGTTGCCGCCAAAGCGCGTGCGCCGCGGCACGCGCAGGGAGATGGACGTGCTCGACTGGCAGAGCGGGGCGCGCCCGTACCTGCGGCTGGTAAAGGTGGAGGGCCTGCGTCACGCCTGGAGCGGTGGCGCGCCGGGGCAGGCGTTCGCCGACCCCGCCGGCCCCGATGCACTCAAGATCGCGCTACGGTTCTTTTCGGTGAACGGTCGTCACGATTGAGTGTGGGTAGCGCTGTCGGGAAACAATAAAGGTCGTTCAGTTCTAGCAACAAAGCCCAGAAAAACGTCGGAAATCCAACGGGATTTCCTTTGCTGGCGTGGCTTTCCGGCGTTTATTGTCCGAGGTTTTGGTGCCCCTCCGATATGTTAGCAAACGCGCTTCAGCCGACAAAGGAACGTTTTGAGCGCATTCTGGTGCGTTCTGGGCCTCGGCAGCGCTGGTAGTTGACATGAAGATCGCCTTGCAGGCTTTGCGCTACAAGGCTTTTGCGGTTTTATTGTTCTTGTTCCGCATCTGCAGCGCCCCAAGCGTGATTTTTTTGCAACTTATCCTTCAGCGCTCACGACTGGGTCCGAGAGTCGCCTGTGGCGTCTAGGATCACTATGTGTGCGGAGTCAGGCGAACGCCGGGAGGAAGAATTGTTCTGGAAGTCATTCCTACGGGATTCTTATTTGACGCGAATAGGCCCGTGCGGCTTCTGCCACGAGTGTCTTGGAGCACTCCCACGTGCCACGTGGCTTCACGACCCAGCTAGTTCTTTCGGGCTTTATCACATATCGCCCTTAAGCCATCAAGTGAAACATTCAGCCTTCGATGTCCATGTCGAGTTCGGTCAGTGGCAGACGGACTTTCCCTGAGTAGGCACCGCGTACAGCCTCGCGCGACTTGAGGATGTTCGAGTTCTCCACCCTGGCTAGCAATAGCTGAACCCCAAGCTTTTGTAGGGCGACAACGTCTGCCCGCAAACTTCCATTTCGCTTGTAGTTGTTCGTCCGCATCATAGATGGTGAATTCTCGTGCACCCAAAGGAATAGGACATACCTGCGCGCACCTTGCTCCAACAGTTGCAGAGAACAATCGCGCTTAAGCCTGCTGAGAGATCATCTTTCTCGGATCTGCCCCGCTCGAAATTCGGCAATGGACTCACGTAGGCGGACTGCGCTTCTTTCCGATCCCAGGAGATGCAGTGTGGGCGCTATGCTCCTTCAGTCGCATCGGATGTTGCCAGTCTCGGGGCTAGGTGCGTCATGTGATCTATCAGCAGCAGCACGCCGACACAGATCAGTCAGACGAGTGAGCACTTTGTTTGGCTCTAAACCCAAAAAAAGTTGCGCATAGATAACTTATCGGTGGCTTTTCAAAATCTCTCAGATTTTTTTTGCGAAGCGTTTCCGGTTTTGCGATGACGCTGCGATATCAAGGTTACATAGCATGTTTAGGGAGGCCATATGGCCAGGCGACTGACTAAGAAGACCCTGAGCGGCACGGTTCTGGAACGCCTGCCACAGGTTGAGACCGAGTTGGACGAACTGGCGGCGTTGCCGTTGGCAATCCTGCTTCAACGTATCGCAATCTCAACTCGCGGGGCGACAGGCTATTGCAGTTCGGAAGCCCTCGTTGGCCTGTATCGCGAGGCACTAATCCGCCAGGACAACCCGTTGGTCAACCGGCTTATTGAGATTCTGATGCGGCGTTGCACGAAAGCGGCCCGTACGCGACTGTATGCACGTGGGATCAATGACCAGGAAGCGGTGAAAGCTGTTGTAGATCGGTTTGTCGATCTGCTGGTCGAGGAAACGACGGGCCCAGGTGGATGTTCGAAGCTAGATTTCTATGAGGTGCTCTTCGAGAACGCCATCACCGCGCTGGTTGCTAGCGAAGCCCGTCGGGCGAGAGCCATGGGTTCGCGATTTGTTCCCATCGGACTGCCGGATGGCGAGGGGTCGGAAGCGGACGCCATCGATGCCCTTACGCTAGAGGAACACTTTCCCTGCACGCTGAGTGGACCCGAGCAGGGCGTCTTTACCTCCCAGCTGATTCAGGCCATGACCGATCTCACAGACGGTGAGCGGGAGGTTGCCATCCTGACCGTCCTCGGTGTGCAAACCGAGTCGGTCGACAAGAGCGAGCCGACCATCGCATCCCAATGCAACATCGAGCCCAGGTCGGTTCGATATCGTCAGAAGCGCGTCGCTGAGAAGCTGGCGAAATACAAGGAGTGACAGACATGACTATCAAGAATCCTCAAGGTAGGCCCGACGTTGAGGAAGTGCTCTTGCAGTTCGCCGCTGAGCAGGCTTTGCCAACAGCGTCGCAATTGAACCAGTACATTGAAGCCTATCCTGAGTTCAAGTCGGAGTTGATCGACTTTGCAGCCTCTTTGATCAACGACAAATTCTATGTTGAGGCGCCAGATACAGAGGAAGCCGAGACGATTGCGAAACGAGCGGTGAGCCGCTTTCACAATCTTCGCTTCGCAAGTGAAAAGGATCGAAATGCGGAAGCTTCATCCATCCGTCAGGTTGTGAACCCGTTCGCGCCGTTGTCGCGCGAGCAGTTTGGAGCGTTGGTTGATCTTCTTGGGATCCCCAAAAAGGTCGTTGCGAAGCTCCGGGACAGGCGAATCAAGTTTGCTACGATTCCTCAAGGGCTCATTGCCTTGTTGGCGCATCATCTTGAGGTAAGTGTTGATGTAGTGAGCCAGCATTTGCAGGCAAAGCCACAGATGGCCAGATTGGCTAGTTCTTCCTTGATCTCGAAGGAGCCCAACCATCTGGAATCGTTTGATGAGGCGTTGCGCATTGAGGGCGCTTCGTCTATCGAAATTGCCGCCCTGCGCGAACGTTTCGCGGATAACGCCTAATCGTTGGACAAAATCTTACTTACATCCCGCCTGACTCCCATCGTAAGCTCCAATTATCACCGGCCAAGGTAATTGCCCAAGCGCAACACCTTGGCTGTTTGCATTCAGGATGCGTGTGATCGATGTCGATGCGCTCGACTTCCTCAAAAGTTTATCCCCGCTTTGCGCGGTTATTTCCTCTTCCTTACTTCGATGAGGCGAGTTCCTCAAACCACGGGTCAATGCGAGTGCGTGCCTCGTGCAAAGGTGTGGAAAGAAAATTCTTAAGATCTTCCGAGGCATCATTTACACCGTCGTCGTATGAAAGTACGCCGTCAAAGTAGGAGCCCAGGGCGACATAGTCCATGTCAAGGTGATGGTTAAGCTCCGTCTCTGCTTTCGCCCTGGAAATATCGCCCCCTCTCTGGAGGGTCAGCATACAGTGTCTAACAAGTAGATACTCGTACCGAACCGTCATCGCTCTTTCCTGCATGAGCCTTGCCGCCTCAACATCGCTCATTCCGAGTACGTTCGTAATGTGTTTTCTTGCGAAGATATCGGTCATGACATGAAGCAGATCCTGAAAGCGGGCGCGAGGAAAACCGTTCTTGCGAATCGCACTTATGAGCGGCTTTGGAAGGCCTCCCTGCAGGGTCTTCATCTTCCGGGTGGTGAGGTCTTTCGCCGCAGCGGGATCGAGATCTCGTGAAAGAAGCGTCGATCTCAAGCGTCCGTAGGTTTGCTGGATCTCATTGGCTTTACCCTGTTCGCCGATGGCCAGTTCGGCAATGAGTTTGCGTACGATCGAAGCGAACTCAGGCGAAAGGATGCCATCTCGGGAAATAGGCGCGCGCATGGCCACTTCCGTGCGAAGTGCTTGAGTCAAGCCGATGGCGGCAGCGACGCGTTCGGTATGAGGCGGGAACACCTCGAGCGCGCGGCGCATGGTTAGCTCGCACTTCTCGTTCTTGCACATCTCCACGAAAGCAACGTCCGGGATGACAAAAGTTGCGGTCGATTCAATTTTGATTCGCTCGGCGAACTCTGCTTTCTGCAGCACGTTCATGTCGACGATGTAAGTCTTCCCGTTCATAGCTTGTTTCAAATAAGTTAAGAGGAACAGCTCGATCGTTGGTCGGAGCCACCGCCGCTTGCAAGTTCTGGCGCACGTTTAGCATTGCCTGACGACGTGGTCTGCGGGACCGGCTGGGATGCGCGCACATCATCGATATCGGCCGTCCGGTGGAACCTTGAAGCTAGCTAAGGGCGAGCCGAAGGCTTCAGTGGATGACCATCGCTATCTTCAACGGTCCGGCAAAGAAGACGTGGTCGCCATGTCAGGCCATAGTGTGCCGTCGGATTGTCTAGTAAGTGCCGAAGCGATGTGTGGCGTCCTCGCACGGGCGATGGCGTCAGCTAGCGGCACCGTGTTTCAACCTTTTCCGGTTTTTGCGGGTCGTGGCGATTTCCCTATTGAAGGCTGTTGCAGCGTGGGCTGCGAAGCCAACCAGGGATAATCGATCATGACCCTCTTCTATCAAAAAGAAGGTTCGCGCCAGGTCCACAACGTGGATGTTGCGCACAACGAGAAGCTCGCCGAACTCATGGCCCGCGTGGCCGGCGAACTAGGCGAAGCGTTGCTGGTCTTCGAAGAAGGCTGCGACGGCGAACTGACGGAAGAAGCGTTTGTCGTGGTGCTCCGCGAAAAGCGGCACCCGAAACTGCACTTCCACCGTCAGCGCGCAGTTCACGCTGAAGTCCACTTCAATGGCCGTGTCGTGTCGCGCCATGCTTCGCCCGCCATGACGGTGGATGCGCTCAAGAAGTGGGCGGACCGTGAACTTGGTATCGACCCGGCGCATGCGGCAGAGCACGTGCTGCAATTGAGTGGCACTTCCGAGCGCCCCGCCGGTTCCACACACCTCGGCACCCTCAGCCACGGTCACGACCACCGGGTGTCGTTCGACCTGGTGCCCAACGAACGCTTCCAGGGCTAAGCAGATGTCCGCCCCGTCGGAATTTCAGACACCCGATGCCCGCGCATTCAGCGCGGACGTCGGGGGGGCGCTGTTTCGCCTCGGTGAGGCGGACGGCAAGTGGCAACTGCGCAAGATCGCGTGGCCCTACGCCTTGATTGATGTGGTCGCGGTTAGTGGGTCATTCACCTTCCGTTTCGAGCTCTCGCAGTTTCCGGTGCAGCCACCGACTGCGCAATTGTGGGATCCAGAAGCCGATGCACCGCTGCCGCAGCAACACTGGCCGCAAAGCCGCGGAGGCAGGATTCGCGATGTGTTTCGTCCGGACTGGCAGCAGGGTACGGCCCTCTACCTTGCGTGCGATCGCGTAACAATCCAGACCCATCCTGGGTGGTCCACACAAATGCCGGCGCGGCTATGGCGCAACGACGGTTCGATTGTTCAGTATCTGGAGGAACTGCATGTCCTTCTTAACTCGCCCGACTTTTCGCCGCCGTTGGTCGCCGCGACACCAGCTTGCATGTGACGTCATGCTGTGGCGCCAACTGGTCGCGGATCTTCGTCGTCGCAGTGCGGGTCGCCGTGAAAGCGGCGCATTCCTGCTCGGTGACATTGGCGACGATGTTCGCACCATTACCGACTATGTCATGTACGACACAATTGACCCGCACGCGCTTGACAGCGGGTATGTGCATGTCGATGGGCGACATCTTGGTCAGTTGTGGGATATCTGCCGGAAGCGGAAAACGTCTGTAGTGGCCGATATCCATACGCATCCGGGTGGCTATGGACAGAGTGCGATCGATCGCAAGAATCCGATGATCGCCGTGGGCGGGCACATCGGCATCATCTTGCCGAACTACGCGGCAACCCCGATTTCGCGAAACAACATGGGCATCTACATCTATCAAGGTGCCCTGGAGTGGAAGACGGTGGAGAAAAAGGCGCGGCATGAGTTCTTTTATATCGGTGTTTAAGGAGTCGAATATGAACGAAGGCCTCAATGCCGATTCCCTTCATCGGACGGTTAAGTGGCTGGTGGATAGCGGATCAGTTGGCTCGTTCGAGGAGGCACAACGCATCGCAGAAGGCTTCAGCCTACATCTGCATATCGACCATGCGGATGCAGTCGCCAACCAGTCGGCCGCGCTCGCCGTCGTCAAGTTGGGCCGCCGAGCATTTCTCGGCGGTGTAAGTGTGTCTGGTGCCCTCGACTCCGTAATGCATGGGTCGCTAGCCAATGAAGGCACCCTCGGCAAGGCGCTGCTTGCTTCAGGGGCTCACCTTGGCGCGCCCAACGAGGACGTTCCAACCATCACAATTGGTGGCCCCCAAGAACGTCTGGGAGGTTTTCACGTACGGCTGATGATGGCGGGATGGCGCGCAGGTGTTTGTCCCATCGAGGAACCGGAGTATCTCGAGTCTAGTGATGGCTACGTGATGCCGCTGGCGGCCGTTGCATCTGCGGCGCTTGCGGTCAGCCAGGCCTTTTCCTATGTCGCGGGCGATGTCGTGGCGGGCCGCGAACCGATTGGGCTGTCGCTCTGGGCGACGGAAGCGATGGACTGGACGTTGCCTGCGGTGGATGGACCTGCGCTGCAGTTGCTTCCCGCGTCAGCCTGGCTACTCGGGCTGGGGCATCTCGGACAAGCCTATGCATGGTGCCTGTCACTCTTGCCGTATCCGACCCTCGACGCACCACGGGCGCATTTTCTGCTGCAGGATGTAGACGCCGCCGGAAGTTCTACCGAGAGCACCTCGGTGCTGACGTCCGCCGGGGACAAACGGAAAATGAAGACGCGCATCGTGGCGGATTGGCTAGAGCGCCGCGGATTCTCCACGCGTATCGTCGAGCGCCAGTTCGACATGCAAACGCGTCGTGCACCGGGCGAACCGCCGTTGCTCTTTTGTGGTGTTGACAATCCTGAAGCCAGACGGCTTCTCGATGTCGTTAATCCCGCCTTTGTTGTCGAAGCTGGGCTCGGCAGCCGTTACGACGACTTCCAAAGTACGCGCCTTCATACGTTTCCTGCTTCGCGAACGGCCGCTCAGACATGGGCCGGGGCCGCGCTTCAATCCGCGCCGTCCATTACAGGGGCTTATGCATCGTTGCTGCAAGACGGCAGGCTCGACCAATGCGGCGTCGTTGAGCTTGCGGGCAAGGCCGTCGGTGCAGCGTTTGTGGGGGCATTCACAGCGGCGCTGGCCGTATCTGAAGTACTAAAGGTTCTGCACGGTGGGTCGCCGAGCGAGATCATGGATATCGATATGCGCTCACTCCCGACACGCACGGTTGTCGAGGGCCCTACGCGATCCGCAAGTATCAATTTTGGCTATGTCAAAGCCGCTGCGCTCTGACTTCACTTCAAAACTGTCATGAGCAACTACAAAAACACTTCAATCCGCATTAAGGGCGTGGGAAACCACGTGGGCGACAAGATCAATGTCAAGAACACTCACGTGACCAACAACATGTATCCCGAAGCGCCAAGTGATGCGGGCAAGGGCGGGGGAGACGCCCTCCCGGCGGCAGCATTTTGTGCACTGGTCGCTGTCTGGGCGTTCTTCCGCCATTTTGAGCAGGCGGAAATGGTGATTACGCGGTCAGGTCTGCTGTCCGTTTTCCCCGCTGCTCTGGCCTCGGTTATCGCATATTTTCGTGACGAGGATGGTGAGCCTGCACTCAAAGCATTGTTACCAGGCGTAGTCGCGGCGGCGGCGGCCATCTGGATGATGGGCGTAATCCGTGACGTGACGCCAGACGTAGTCATCGACCTGGCCGCTAGAGCGCATATGACAGCGTTCTGGGCCCAACTCTCCAACTATGGTCGCATGCTGGTGTTGCAGAATGGCGCCGCCGTTGCGTTGTGCGCAATGGCCATTGGCGTAAACCTTCTTGCTGGCGCGCGGGCCTTTGCAGCCAGCAACTATGACTGGTGTGGCTGGCTCTGGCGCCTCACGTGGCGCTATGCCCCAGTCCGGCATGTTTGGACGCAGGTATTGCTGCTTTCCGGAGCATGGCTTTTTGCCAACGGCTGGGCGTGGACAGCGTTTCTCTGGATCCAGTCCATCATGCTTAACGCGTTTCTCTAGCAAAGCAACTAGAGCTTGACGGAACTGACAGCGTGTAGTCTCATCTGCTCATTTTGGGCGGATTTCTGCACGTGAAGTCATCAAAATCGCAGCTTTCTGGTGCTCTTCTGGAGCTTTGTGGCGCCCTGCTGGATCGGTCTGGGACTCCGGACTTGGTCCTGCGGGTGGCGACTGAACTGGCCAAGTCGGGGGACGAGCGCGGGGCTGATGCCATTCGTGGGCTGGTCCCGACGACGTCGTCAGGTGCCATCGCCACCCCGGATAAAGCGCTGGCCGTCGTACCGAATTTCTCGGGTGAGACGCTCACCCGATCGGCACGCGTGCCGGTGGATCGCGAAACGTCTGCGCCGCTGGCGACGGTGTTGTTGCCGAAGGCGTTGCCGGCCACAAGTCCTATACTGTCCCCTGCATTGACGTCGGCGGTGCAGTCATGGATTGCGGAGTGGGGGCGGGCTGCCGAACTGCGCACTGTCGGCATTGAACCGGCACATACCTGTGTTCTGTTTGGGGATCCCGGTACGGGGAAGACAGATCTCGCGCTGTGGATCGCCGGGCAACTCGGATTGCCCGTCATCCTGGCTAGGCTGGACGGCCTAATGTCATCCTTCCTTGGGACGACGTCAAGAAACATTGGCAATCTATTTGCATTCGCAAACCGTCACCGGGCCATACTGGTATTGGACGAATTCGACGCGATTGCTAAGCTGCGCGACGATCCGAATGAAGTGGGTGAAATTAAGCGTGTGGTCAATACGCTGCTGCAGAACCTCGACGAGCGGGCTGACAAGGGCCTGACGATCGGGATAACAAATCACCCTCAGTTGCTCGATCCGGCCGTCTGGCGTCGTTTTGAGCTTCAGATTCAACTCCCCAAGCCGGACCTACAGACGCGAGCATCGATCGCCGAACGTTACGCCCAGCCGCTGAGATTTACGCGCGGTCAACTCAAACTAGTGGCCTCAATTCTAGAAGGTGCCTCGGGGGCCGAGATTCTGGATGTGGTGCGCTCGCTTAAAAAGAGTTGGATTCTCGAAGGTTCAAATGTATGCTTTGCGAATCGGTTACAAAATGTTATATCCACTCACGCAGCCAGAGTGCCAGCTCATGTGGTGGCGACGGTCAACGCCCCCATGCGCGATTTCGCCTGCATGTTGCATGAACGCTATGCGTTCACGCTCATTGAGTTAAGCGAAGTGTTCGGAGTGAACAGGACAACAATAAGCCGCTGGGTATCCTGATCCGGCGGAAGCCGGGGAAGGTAGATGGCCAGCGAGTATCCGCTGCTTTACGTGTCGAATCCGACGGTACTGCGGCAAGATCGAACAACGAATGCAGGTGGGTCGAAGACGGATTTTTTTGCCGATCGTGATCAGGCGTTCGCAGCATTGCGCACACATATCACGACTCGACTGGCAACCGTCCAGGCTCAGCTGCAAGACAATGCTCAGCGATTCTGCTCCTCGGGCTTTGTTAAGGTAAGGCTTCAAGAAAAAGCCTGGGCGAAAACGCACCGGCCTGTCCGTAAGCTATTCACAGAGGACAATGCACCGGTTGTCGCGGGCGATGACATCGGCGAATTGGTAGTCCGTGCAACGCCCGCCGGTCTAGGTCGAGTGATCGAAAGCGTCGGCAAGGCCGACAAGGACACGGCACGTCGACGAGATAGTCACGGCAAGCTGGTGGTCAATCCAAATCGCGAGCGCTCAGAAGTCGGGGCGCTGGAAGACCTGAGGTTGTGGTCCGAAGAGGATCGTAGGTTGCCCAACGCGAAAGACGCTATTTCCGTCTTCGAAGAATTTGGGCTGGCGCCGATGTACGCGGTGCGGTTTTTCGATCCGATCGATGCTGCCCTACAAAAGGCGAAGCCGGCCAGCGGTCATGTTGCATGGCAGGACAGTCCCGCCGACTCCTTTGTTCGCTCGCTAGTCCTGCTCGGTCGGAAGCTCGGCATCTATGTCGTGGTGGAACATGGGCTCGATTCCATGTCTCGCGCATATGTCGGCCTCGTGGACTCGCCAGGATTCGCCATTCTCGAAGGCTTCGAACGGTTGGACCAGATGGGCGAGCAGCTCAAGGTGGACGGCGACTTGTCGCTCGAGGCTCACAAGGAGCTTCTACACCTACTGGGCACACACCCAAATGTGCGAAGCGTTGCGGTGCCCACAGTGCTCTTTTCCGACCGTGTCTCAACTTTTGAAGCGGCTGCAACTGGACAGCGCATCCAAAGGCGATCAACGGTTGTATCTGTCACTCCCGCAAAGTTGCCAACTCCCGTCAAAGGAACGTCTTATCCCACGGTGGCAGTTGTGGACGGAGGCATCGCCGCGACGTTTCGTCCTTGGATCAAGGGGACCTATGGCGATATTCCCGAAGACGAGCGCGATCTGGAACATGGCACCAACATCGCAGGCTTGTTAGTGTCCGCTCAGAGTCTCAATGGTAGCTACGTACAGCGATTCGAGGAAGACGGTTGCTGGCTGATCGACATTGCGATCCATCCCACCGACGAATTTGCGGGGGACTACTACGAGAACGGCTCGGCCAAGTTTCTGGACGCCTTGGAAGGCATCGTGGCCCGATGCAAAGCCGAGCATGGCGTCCGTGTCTTCAATTTCAGTCTGAATAACAGGACCGACGTTCTGCCGAATCAGTTCAGCGATGAGGCAATGAGGCTTGACGCGATTGCACAACGTCACGATGTTTTTTTTGTGATTTCTGCGGGTAATGCGAAAGAGGGCGACGCTCGGGCACAGTGGGATTCGCGTCCGCTCTACGCGGCACTGCAATTGAGTGAAGTCCGCACCGATACGTTATGGGGGCCGGCTGATTCCCTGGTGAATGTTTCCGTAGGGGCAACCAATGGTGCAGGGGTGCAAGGCTGTATCGCCGACGCCCCAGCCCGATATAGTCGTCGGGGACCTGGTGTGCGCGGATCGATCAAACCGGACGTCTGTCACATCGGGGGCGCCGACCGTGATGGCGATCCGAATACCGGTCTGATGAGCGTCAGCAAAGAGGGAATGCTGGCTGCGGTCAAGGGCACGAGCATGGCGGCGCCATTAGCGGCAAAGACTTTAGCCGCGCTCGACCTGGAGATGGGCGGGCATGCACCCAGAGAGGTCGTTCAGGCGGTGTACTTGCACAATACGTATTTCGCGCCGCCGCTTACCCGTGTGCAGGCGAGGCGTACAGCAAGACACCTCGTGGGTTTCGGATATCCCCGACCGAGTGCCCAGACACTGATGCTGGACCGGCATACGTTTGGCGTGGTCGTGCATGACACCTTGCATGTGGACGACAACACTATCATCGATTTTCGCTGGCCGCGCGACCTCGTCGATGAGGAGGGGCGGTGTCGCGGCACGGCTCGCCTGACATTGGTCTACTCGCCACCGCTTGATTTCACATTTGGCGCAGAGGCGGCACGAATTAGTCTCGACCCCGCGCTACGCCAAAGAAAAGTCGATGACAAGTCCGATGAGGACGACGATGAGGATAGTGATGACGAGGAAGGCAAGGCCGGCTGGGTCGGCCGTCTCAAGCCTCTCCATGCCTCAGGGTTGAAACGGACGTCCCGTGAGGCGGCTCTCCTTCTCGATGGCATGAAGTGGAGTCCGGTCAAGCTTTTGGAAGGCAACCTGCGTGGCGTAGGCCGATCGTCGGAGTGGCGTCTGAGCGTGAATTACATCGCGCGGGACCAAGTGCAATTTCCTGAAGATGGCGTCCCATTCGCTGTGGTCCTCACGATCACCGATCCGCAAAAGGAAGCAAACGTCTACGATGACTTGCAGCAGGAGCTGGTCGCAAGTTCGTCGGTGAAACTGAACGACATCCGAACGGCGCTGCGTGTGCGACCGCAGGCTCGATAAAGCATAGAGAAAGTTGTCACGGATGGATAGAAAACAGTACATCGTCTTGGCCACAAGCACGCCTGGTGAGAAGAAAAGGGGTGGGCTTGAACCTTCCAGTTGTCATGCGGACAAGCTGGCCTCTATGCTTGGTAAGGCATTTCCCGAGGGTGCGACAGTTCCAGTGACGCGATCGCTGGTCGACGAGTCGGCCATGCTGGAACTCAGTGAGGAGCAAGCAGCATCATTTGAGCGCGCGAATCCCAACGTCAACCTGTATCCGGCGCGCACTTACCGGCTTGCTGCCGTGGACGTGGACACGGTGATGATGGCGAGCGGCCCGTTCCCCTTTAACGGCTTGGCCACGCAAGCCGCTACCCCGTACAGGGTGAAGGTTGTCGACAGCGCGGGGCGCGCAATAGCCGGCGTGAAGATCATCGTGCGCGAGTGGAAGGTAGGTGAGCCAGTTGAGGCAAAAACTGACGAACATGGAGTTGCAACGGTTCCGTCGCATAACGGTCTAGCTGAATATGTGCTTGCCATTCCATTTGCCGGTTATTGGGCCAAGGGCCAGCGCGGTGTCCTGGCGTCCCAGGGTGTCGTCAGTTTCGTCTTGGACAATCTGGATCCCGCGTATGAGGATTGCCGGAAGCATCATTACCCAGTATCGCCTCCACAGTCTACGAACAGCGCATCAGTCAAAGTGGCTGTCATTGATACCGGAATCGATTCACATTGCGATCTGAGCAATGTGGCCTGTCGCACATCCCACGCACAGGCCGACGATGATGATGACATTTATGACAACGGCACCGGTCACGGGACCCACGTGGCCGGCATTATTGGTGGCAATGGGGTGATCCGCGGCATTGCTCCAAGCGCGTCACTAATGAGCTATCGGGTGTTTGAACGCGGAGCGCGCGAGACCGTGACGTTTTACATCTACGATGCGGTAACTGCGGCAGTCGAGGATGGCGCGGATATCATCAATATGAGCCTTGGGCAAAGCGAGACGGATGCGGTGCTGGAGCAAGCAATCCGGAACGCCGAGGCCCAAGGCGTTCTCGTCGTTGCTGCATCAGGAAATGACGGACACGACAAACCGAGCTATCCGGCCAGTTATGCCGAAGTCGTGTCGGTTGCTGCGGTTGGGCGTATCGGTACCTTCCCAGCCGACTCATTGCATGGATGCAATGTTCAGCGTGTAAACGGGACCGATTGTCAGGATTTCGTGCCGGGCTTTTCCAACCATGGAAAAGTTGAACTTGCAGCGCCGGGTGTGGCCGTTGTTTCCACTATCGGGGTGGACGGCTATGCAGCACTTGACGGAACGTCGATGGCTTGTCCCGTGGTCTCGGGTTTTGCTGCCATGCTGCTCGA
Organism: Cupriavidus sp. SHE; assembly: GCF_000812445.1. Lineage (NCBI taxonomy): Bacteria > Pseudomonadati > Pseudomonadota > Betaproteobacteria > Burkholderiales > Burkholderiaceae > Cupriavidus > Cupriavidus sp. SHE. The sequence continues at coordinate 56,438 of NZ_JWMB01000034.1, forward strand.
AAACGCACCGGAGGTGAAGGGTCGCGAGCGTTCTCCTGAGCGGCTGACGGATTTGAAACAGCTGCTTTATAGAGCGTGCAATTCTTTGGGCTTTGGCAGGTCAGATGTCGGCAGCGGATTGCCTCGTTAAATGGGAGGTGCCATGAGCCGTGTTGTTCTTGTTTTCTCCGGTCCGGGAGAGATTCCGGAATGCGACCTTCAGGCGATAAGACGGCACGCAGGCGTGACCGTTATTGATCATCGCCGATCCAATGCGCTCTTGTTAGAGGTTGAGGGGTCGGCCAGCGAATTCCTGGCCGACGTCGGCAAGATGCAGAACTGGATCGGCAGCGAGCAACGAACGTATCGCCTCACGTAGTCGCTAAGTCTGAGGTCAGGATATGGGGCCGCCGGGTGGTCTCCATAGATGCCATACTTGAAGTGTGGGGTTACCTATTGCTTTCGGGCGGACCATCTAATGGCCGATGCTCGCTTCGAGTGACTATGCATCATTGATCAGGTCGGTCTCGTCGCCGAACTTCGACCTATGGATCTCGTCACCTGCGTCATTCTGGCAGGATCAGATCGAGTTCGCATCGATGAGGCGATACTGGCACGAACACCTCCACCAAGGCCAATCTTCAGGTCGTGCTGATTCCACTGGCATCCTTCCGTTCAGCATCTCCCTCCCCAAGTGCTGACGATCCACACAACTACGAGTCGGCGATCGCCGAATACTACATCGCTAGCCCGCGCTGCAAGACGCCCAGCGATTGTTCATGCAGATTCAGGGGATGAATCTGTTTCAGTATTGTAAGCCTCCGGCCAGTACCGTCTAGACGTTGATGTGCGGCGAAAATAGTATCAGTACGAAATGAAAATAGATTCGGTACGGCTACCTATGCTTTATCTCAAGAGGGAGGATTGACCTTGCCCCTGTTCCACGAATCCCATAACCGAGGGAATTAGGCAGCCCGGTGTTGCTGAGCTGCGGACCAGTTTTTCTCGAACGTCATGGGGCT
>NZ_JWMB01000035.1:0-62930 GCF_000812445.1 Cupriavidus sp. SHE
TGATCACCTACGCTACAATCTCCTGACCGCGCAGTACCACCTTCCTTCCCTGATCACGTTCGCCGAAACCGCTGATCACCTTCACCGAAATCCGCAGCCAGGCCGCCGTTTTCATCTGTTCGGGGAAAACGCGCTCAAGCAACGACAGCATGATCGCCGGCGACGTCGAGCCACCCGGCGAAGCGCCCAACAGCGCAGATACTGAACGGTCGCCAGAGACCACGACCTCCGTGCCAAGCTTCAGTACGCCGCCCTTCTCCGGATCGTTCTTGATGATCTGCACGCGTTGTCCGGCCTCCCACAGACGCCAGTCCTCGTCCTTCGCCTCAGGCATGTAGCGGCGCAGCGCCGCCATCTTTTCTTCGCGGGACAGCACCAATTGCTGCGCAAGATACTTCACGAGCGCAAATTCGTGAACGCCGACTTGCAACTGAGGAATGACGTTCGACGGCGTCGTCGCCTTGGCCAGGTCGAAATACGAGCCGTTCTTGAGGAACTTGCTGGACCACGTGGCAAACGGCCCGAAAAGGATCACCTTCTTGCCATCGAGAACACGGGTATCCAGGTGCGGCACCGACATCGGAGGCGAACCGGTATCCGCAAGACCGTAGACCTTTGCCAGATGGCGCGACGCGATCTCAGGCTTGTCGGTGACCAGGAACTCGCCGCCAACCGGGAAGCCACCATATTGCTTCGCCTCGGGAATGCCGGACAGTTGGAGCAGCGGCAATGCAGCGCCACCTGCCCCAATGAACACGTTTCGTGCATCCACGGTCTGGATCTGGGAGCCATCCTTCGTGTCGAACGCGGACACACGCCAGGTGCCGTCCTCATTCCGTGTAATCGAACGCACTTCATACCCGGTGGTGACTTTCACTCCCGAATTGCCGGACAGGTGCTTGTAGAACTGACGCGTGATTTCGCCCAGATTCACGTCCGTACCCAGCGGCGAACGCGTGGCGGTGACCATCTCATCGGGCTTGCGACCTTCCATCATGACCGGAATCCACTCGGCGATCTTCGCCGGTTCGGTCGTCATTTCCATGCCCGCGAACAGAGGCGAAGCCTTGAGTGCCTCGACGCGCTTACGAATGAACTCCCGATTCTCCTGCCCGAAGACAAGATTCATGTGCGGCGTGGAGTTGATGAACTCACGCGGATTGCCGAGAACACCCTTGCGCACCTGATGCGCCCAGAACTGGCGGGAAATCTGGAAGTTCTCGTTGATGTTGATGGCCTGGGCGATATGGACGTTCCCCTTATCGTCCATCGGCGTGTAGTTCAGCTCGCAAAGCGCCGAGTGTCCGGTACCGGCGTTGTTCCAGCCGTTCGAGCTTTCTTCCGCGACTTTATCCAGGCGCTCGAAAACCTCACACGTCCAGTTCGGCTCCAACTCCTTCAGATAGACGCCGAGCGTCGCACTCATGATGCCGCCGCCAATCAGCAGCACATCGACCTTGCGATCCGCCTTCGCGGCGCGGTACTGGCTGCCGAAAAAGTACGAGTATCCGCCCCATGCGGCTGCGGCACCGACGGCGGCTGCAAGGAATTTACGACGGGTGAAAGGCTTGCCGCCGCGGCCAGCCACGGTCTTGTTGTCCGTTTGAGTCATGGGAGTCACTTCAAATATGCGTGCAGCGTCGACAGACTGACCAAGCCGGACCTTGCCAACGTTGATTCAGACTGGGGGGGCGCTGTCTTGTCAGTGCACGGCGGGTCGGAAGCAATTCCACATGCCGGGCGATACGAAAGCGCGGATTGTAACGCACGCCGAGTAAAACGCTAGGTGAAAACCCTAATGCTGAAATGAAGACCGATGACTTTTTGAGTAGCTTGAGTCACATAACAGCGAAAGCCCAACATGCGCAGGCTCATGTGTAGCGTTACGCGACCGTGGCTTCATCCGGCATGGGCGGCAATGTCATCATGAAGCGTGCTCCCCCCCATGAACCGCAGTCGAGGCGCACATCGCCACCATGAATGAGCGCCACGCGGCGCACGATCGCAAGCCCGAGGCCAAAACCGCCCGTATGGCGATCGCGGCTCGAGTCCAGCCGGTGAAACGGTTCGAAGACACGCACACGATCCGCAGCAGGAATGCCAGGACCATCGTCCTCAACCGTCAACACCAGAGAACCACCGGCGCCTGTTGACGCACGCAGCGAGATTGAGCGGTGCGCGTAGCGCGCTGATGCTGGATCGATGCCGCCCATCCTTTCTGCCTTGGCCCCTTTCCGCCCTAGTCAAAGAACCGAAACCGTACGGCAGGATCTTGCGTCACGCGCGGCGCGAGATTGCGCTCCCAGTGGAGGTATCGTTCCCAGGCGGGAATGCGTTGGCACTCGCGCACGCGCATGATGGAACCCCAGTCATCCAGGAAAGGCGTGAGCAACCGATCATCTGCCACCCCTATTTCAAGTGTCTGGCCGGCGGCACGCCAGGCATCCGTGCCCCCTTGCAGCCATTGCAGCGCGTTCTCCGCCGTGGCGTTGCCATAGACATTGCGCGCGGCCTCCAGCAAATCTCGCGCGGCGAGCAAGGCCTGCCTGCCGTCGGGCGATGTCAGCACCAACCGCTGCCCGTTGGCCACCGCATCGGCCAATGCCGCGCCAAGCGCACCATGCTCCGAAGCGGTCGCATACGAAGCGCCGGGAACATGCCCGCGCAGGAAGTCGATGCTCGGCCCCACGTCCACGACACGTGCGCCGGCGTGCGCGATATGGTGCGAGAGCTGTGCGGCGCTAACTGGCTGAGGTTGCGTCGAAGACGCCGGCAACTGCGTTGGCGGCTCGTGCAACGCTTCGAAGTTCGCCAAGTCGTGGCCGGGCTTCGCATCGAGGATGTAGACATGCGCCTCGCCCAACTGCAGCAGCCAGAACGCGGTGATTGCCGATCGCAGGCGATGCGGCTCGTCGACCAGCACTACGCTGGCGTTGCGTACCGCCACCAGGTTCTCGAAGTGCATCAGCAACTGGCCACCAGACACCGCCACCACACCGGGTCGTGACTTGGCGCCAGGCCGCAGATCGAAGCACTGCACGTTCCGCGTAGCCTCACCACGCCACCGCTGTACGGTGGCGGTATCCACCACGGGCAAGGCGTATCGCGCGATCAGCGCATTCGCGCGCGCCACGGCATCCGCCTCAATCAGAGGAGGCAGCACGTCGTCCGGCTCTGGCGCCTGCCGCACGTCGTCTTCGCCCTGAACCACCCAAGCCATGACACCATCCCCCACCCATGCCACCGGCACATGCTGGCCATGTACCACGCGCGTTGTCGCCGCGCCAATCACGCCGCGCGTCCGACTGAAGCAGTGCACTGCCCACAAGTGATCCGGTTCGCGCTGCGGCAAATCTCGCAGCGGCCATTCCGTGCCGGGGTAGTTCAGCGCGCCTGGCAACGTGCTGAACTGATGCTCAGCCAGCGTGCGTACGTCCACCACGGTTGTCGGCTGCCCCTGATCCAGGCGCCTGGCCAACGCCTCTGGCGACAGTTCATCCACGCGGTAGTGCTTGCGGACTTCCTCGCCGAACGCCTTGACCAATGCGTTGTAGCCATCGATCAGGACGCCGCCACTCGCCGCCCATGCGGAAAGCCCACCTTCGAGTTCATGGATCTCCTGGTAGCCCAACCGCCGCAGGACAGCCGCAGCGCGCGCAACCTGTTCGGGCGCGGCACCTGCGCGCGAGTCCGCGCTAACCAGGACGACAGGTACGTCCCGCCGCGTCAGGATCTGCGGCGCTTCGAGCTCCAGCAGCGACAACGGCAGGTGCCGCGACGCGATGATGTGACCCGCCGCGAAATAGCGCCCTTCGGAGACGTCGAGCAACGCCAGCTCGCTTCCCTCCTCAAGCCACGCCTTCAGACGTGGCGGCGAAATGCTTGCCATCGAAACAACTCCCCTGGATATCGTCGCTTATCTCAATGTGATTTATGCAGCAAGACATCACTTTCAGTTCGGCTCGATGCCCACGCGCTTGACCTCTTCAATCCACTGGACGGCTTCCTGCCGCGCGAATCTACCGAGTTCCTCCGGACGACCGCCTACCGTTGTTGCCCCGATATCGGTGTAGCGCTTCTTGAACCCAGGCGCTTGAACGATGTTGTTCAGTTCGCGCGACAGTTGCTGGATGATCTGCGGGGGCGTTCCACTGCGGGCAACGATGGCGTACCAGGACGTCACTTCGAAATTCTGCAAGCCAAGCTCCTTCAGTGTCGGCACGTTTGGCAACCATGACACACGGCTCTTGTAGGCGACTGCCAGGGGCTTCAACTTGCCGCCCTGGATATAGGGCAGCGCAGTGGCCATCTCCGTGAACATGAACTGGATCTGTCCGCCCATCAGATCGTTGAGAGCCGGCACGGAACCTTGATACGGAATGGAGGTGAAGTTCGCGCCAGTCTCTGTCTTGAGCTTCTCGCCCGCCAGATGCGCATAGGAGCCGATGCTTGCCCCGAAATTGACCTTGTTCGGGTGCGCACGCGAGTAGTCGATCAGTTCCCGCACCGAGTTCACCGGAAAGCTCGGGTTCACCACCAGCACCTGCGGGGTTAGCACCAGCAGGGAAACCGGGGTGAAGTCGCGATCCAGATCGTAGGACAGATGCTTGAACAACGCCGGCTGTACGGTCAGGTTGGAAGCGGGTGCCAGCAACAGCGTGTAGCCGTCCGCGGGCTGTCGTGCCACCCACTCAAAGCCGATATTGCCTGCCGCGCCCGGACGATTCTCCACCACGATCGTCTGCGACAGGCGCTTGCCTAGCTCATCGGACGCATCGCGGGCCACCTTGTCGGCAATGCCCCCTGCGGGATACGGCACGATCACCCGAATCGGCTTGCTGGGATAGGCATCCGTGGGCGCGGCATCCGCCCCTGGCAACCACGTTGCAAGGCACGCCAGCATGCCAAATATGACCCCGTTGAACCCGATTCTTCTGCGCTGCTGATGTGAGTGCTTCATTGGAATTTTCGCTAGACGTGATGCAAACAGACATCCATTGGATGCCGAAGCGAATACCCAAGGGAACGAAGAAATTCGTGTATTCACATATCCGAATCTTCGTTGCGACGGCGCGGCCAAGCCTCCTACGATGGCAACTATTTCTCCAGACACCGACCGCGCCCCACCCTCTTCCGTTACATGGTGAGCGGCGGAGTGTTACGAACTTGCCCACCATGTCCCTTGTCACGCCCGCGAGCACTGGCCCAGCCACCAAGACCATCGAAAGCGCACCGACGGGAAAGGCCAAAGTGCCGGCAACCGACTCCAGCACATCGCCAGCCCACTCGACGCGGCTGCCCGCGCCGAAACGCTCGTCGCATGCCTGGGATCGCTATGAACTTCCCACCATTGCACTGGCCGCCGTACTTTATGCCGCGTGGGCCGCGCTGGTCTGGTGGCACTCAAGCATCCCCGGGCCTCTGCTGTTCCTGGCGGGCGGCTATGTCGCGCAGCTCCATTTTTCCCTGCAGCACGAATCGATTCACGCCATGCGGCACCTGCCGATCTGGTTGCGTACTGCCGTAGTCTGGCCACCCATCAACCTCTGGTTGCCGTATCCGTTCTACAACAAGGGACACAGCACGCACCACGTCAACGCCCATCTCACCCATCCCCAGAAAGACACGGAAACCGCGTACCACAGCCCCACTCAATGGCGGGCAATGAGCGCCACATGGCGCGCGATCTATCGCGCCAATCAGATCCTGCCAGTGCGTTTGATATGCGGCCCCTTCCTGCGTCTGGTACGGCTCGCGCGCAATGAGTATCGGTGCCTGATGGCAGGCGATTTCAGTCGTCTGAAGATCTGGGCGATACATGCGTTGTCCGCGACGCCCGTGCTGTACTTCGCGCTGGCGCTGGCCGGCATGCGCTGGTGGGAGTACCTGCTGTACTTCGTCTATCCCGGCATGATGCTCGGTCAGCTCCGGACGTTCACCGAGCATCGCTGCGGTGAACGTCCAGTGGAACGCACGGCTATCGTGGAATCCAACAGCATTGGTGGCCTGCTTTACCTCTACAACAACCTCCACTACGTGCATCACCTGTTTCCCACACTGCCCTGGTATCACATCCCCCGTTATTTCCGCGCGCATCGCGCCGCAGTACTACACGGCAATGGCGGCTTCTACTACCGTGGCTATGCCGAGATCGCCAGGCGCTTCTGGCGCACCTCAGTCTTCGACCCGGTCCATCCGCGCTGGTAGGCAACGTCGGACAGACGTCGTGCGCCAGTTTGCGCACTAACTAATGCCAAAAGCTTCATTCCCATGTCGGGATGTGTTGCCTAGCATTGCTGGTTGCTGCATGAAACCTTGGAGTGACAAATGAATCAGGTCAGGCGCACGAAATCCTCGTCATCCACAGATACCGAGTTGGAAGCTGATGTCCTGGTGATAGGCGGCGGTCCCGCAGGTACGTGGGCTGCACTGGAGGCCGTACGCAACGGCGCAACAAACGTCGTGCTGGCGGAGAAGGGATACTGCGGTTCTTCCGGAGCGACGGCGGCGGCAGGAACCACGGTGTGGTACATCTCGCCAGACGAAGGCAAACGCGAGACCGCTATGGACAGCCGCTACGACATGGGTGGTCGCCTGGCGGACTATCGTTGGATGGAACGCGTGCTGGACCGCACGTGGCATGGCATGAATGAGTTGGCCGATCACGGGTATCCATTCCCCCTCGATGCGACGGGCCGCTCACAGCGCGTGTCATTGCAGGGGCCCGAGTATATGCGGCTGATGCGCAAACGCGTGGTGCAGGCGGGCGTGAAGATTCTGGACCAAAGCCCCGCACTGGAACTGCTGCAGGCTGACGATGGCAGCGTGGCTGGCGCGCGCGGTGTTCACCGCCAGAACGGCTCACAATGGCGAGTCAGGTCCAAAGCGGTCGTCATCGCCACCGGTGGCTGCGCGTTTCTGAGTCGTGCGCTCGGCTGCAATGTCCTCACTGGCGACGGATTGCTGATGAGTGCGGAAGTGGGTGCCGACATGTCTGGCATGGAGTTCTCTAACGCCTATGCCATCGCGCCCGAGAGCGGTTCGGTTACCAAGACCATGTTCTACAACTGGGCCTCTTTCACCGATGAAGCTGGCGAGGTGATTCCCGGCGCCGCATCCAAAGGGGGACGCAGCGTGATCGCGCGCGAGCTAAATCGGCAGAAGGTCTACGCCCGGCTGGACAAGGCCGATGAGGCGACACGTCTGGCCATGCGCGCCTCGCAGCCCAACTTCTTCCTGCCGTTCGACCGTCAGGGCATCGATCCTTTCACGCAACGCTTTTCCGTCACGCTGCGCCTCGAAGGCACGGTACGCGGAACCGGCGGGTTGCGTATCACCAGCGAAGACTGCGCCACCAGCGTGTCCGGCCTGTATGCCGCCGGAGATGCTGCCACACGCGAGCCCATCTGCGGCGGATTTACCGGAGGCGGCAGCCACAATGCGGCCTGGGCGATTTCCTCTGGCTCATGGGCCGGCCAAGGGGCGGCGAGGTTTGCACTCCAGCGCGGCACCAACCAGCGCTCGGCGCGGGGCGCCGGAGTCGCGGCCATTTCTGGTGCCGGCCGCCAGACCATCAATCCTGCCGCGCTCACCCGAGCCGTGCAAGCCGAGGTATTCCCATTCGACCGCAACTACTTTCGCCACGCCGACGTACTGGCACCTTCGCTCGGTCGTCTCGATGACGCGTGGCTCGGCGTGCGCGAGTCCGCGCCTGCGGCGGTGGAGCAGATGCTTGCCGCGCGCGAGGCAGCGGCCATGCTTGCCACTGCGCGCTGGATGTACGCAAGCGCCCTCGCCCGCAAGGAATCACGCGGCATGCACAAGCGTTACGACCACTTGCAGCTGGATCCCACGCAGCACCACCATATCGTCAGCGGAGGATTGGACCAGGTCTGGGCCCGTCCGTTGGCCTATGACACGCAAGGTGGTCCGCGATCGGCGCAGGCCAGAGCCGAGCAGGAAGGTATTGCCGCATGATCGAACTCATTAGCGAAAGCCGCTGCACTGGCTGCAACATCTGCGTCCGCGTCTGCCCGGTCAACGTGTTCGATGCCGTGCCTCAGGCCGCACCGACCATTGCCCGAAAGGCCGACTGCCAGACCTGCTTCATGTGCGAGGCCTGGTGCCCGGAGGATGCCATGTTCGTCTCTCCCAACGCCGAGGCTTCGACCGGCGTCAGCGAGCAATCGCTGGTGCGCGAGGAACTGCTGGGGAGCTACCGCAAGAACATTGGCTGGAATCGCGGATTTCCGGAGAAGCGGGGCGTAGACGACTCATATCAGCTCCTCAGTATGCCGGGTGCCCGCTGAGCGAGGGAGTCGCTCGCAGTCTGCGACTGCTACCGCTATCGGCGGACCAGGGACTGGCAAGGGCCAGTTCCGATCCCGGGCCTCATTCAAGCCGCTTCGGCTTCATGCACCACCCGGCCTCCCACGATGGTGAGCGTGCTGTGCAATGTCTTCCATTCTTCCGGCTCCTGCGAAAACGGGTCATCCGACAGCACTGCCAGATCGGCCGCGTAGCCGGGATAGAGCGGCCCCTTCCAGTCTTCGTCGAACGTCAGCCGCGCACCTGCCACCGTGAACGCAGCCAGGCCTTGTTGCAGAGACAGTGCCTGCCCGGGCCCGATGGTACGGCCACTGACGCGCTCCTGCCTGCGTGCCGCCACCCAGAGGGTGAAAAACGGCTGATAGGGAATGTTGTCGGTCGCAAGGGCGTACGTCAGCCCCAACTCCTCGAACGTAGCATGTGGCACTACGGCGTTTCCACCGTCCGTCTCGTCGAGATAGGCGCTGCCACCTTTCCAGAGGCAATACGTCGGAATAGTGGTGGCCAGAATGCCAAGCGACTTCAGCGCCAGCAAGTCCTCGCGACGCGCACGGGCAATATGCTGCATCACCCATCGGCGCCCGTTCAGCGGAAATCTTGCGTCCACTTCGCGAAGCACCGGAACGATCTCATGCAGGCGATCACCCACAATGGTGTTGACTCGCAAATCATGCTCGGCCGCGAGGAAACACAGGGCCCGATAGTCTGCCGGCGTCACGGCCTGCTCGACGAAGCCTGACCATCCGGTGTTCGGCAAGTCCTGCCGCGCGCAACAGGCCACGGCGGCGTCACCTCCATAGGCCAGATGGACGCCGCTCACGCGCAACCACGGGTCACCAAGACCTCGCCCGCGGGCCGCTGCCAGCCAATCCCGCATCGCACGTGCCGCCTCAGTCAGGTTGTCCCACGTTGGGCTCACCACCAGGCTGGTGCGCATGGTCAGTTCCCCCTCCTCCCACAACCGGCGATACACGGAGATTGTCTCGGGCGCCGAGCCATGGCCTTCGTAGATGCTGGTGACGCCTTGCGCATGATAAAGGCGCTGTGAGATACGTAGCCCTTGAATCCGCTCGGCAAAGCCGAATCGGGGCACATCCGGAAGCAAGTCAAACTCAATCGTCGGGCGATTGTTGTGTTCGACGATCTCGCCGTTCAGTTGCCCCTGTGCGTCCAGCCCGATCTCCACGCCGGCGCAGCGTGACTGACTGGCAGGCGTGAGTCCGTTCCTCCGCAGCGCCAGACTGTTGAGTGCCGCGCGTCCCGGCGGCTTGCCCCAGTTGCCGAAGTGCGCCGGAATGTAGACCGGGTGATCCGGCGCGGCTGCGTCGAGCTCCTCGCGAGTGGGCATGCGCGCCTCCCGCAACTGTGCGGGCCCGCCGAAGTAGTAAGGCGGCGTACCCACCGGCATGGTGACGATGTACTGCCCTTTCGGCGTCAATCGCGCCCGCTCGCGAACGACGTTCAACACGTCCGCCACGCTGCGGGCCTGTGCAAGCGAAGGGCGAAGCGTCTTCAGCCCTTCTCGCTCCATGTGCGCGTGGGTATCGTTAAAGCCTGGAATGACACACGCACCTTGTAGGTCGCGTACGGCTTCGGCCTGCTGCGCGAGCGCCATGGCAGCGTCATCCAGCGCCACCACGCTACCGTTGCGCAGCGCGATTGCGTGGGTGCGCGGGTGCCGGGCGTCGAATGTATGGATCTGCCCGTTATGCAGGACGAGCAGACCTCGTGTCGCTCCCATGTCTTAGCTGACCGTGTGATACCACGGGAACAGCTTGCGCGTCACAAGAAGGAACAAGCGATCCGCCAGGAAACCGAACACGCCCAGCAGCACGAGTCCGATGAACATGATCTCCACCTGGAAGAGCTGATGTCCCAGCGACATCATGTAGGCAATGCCCTGTGTCGACCCGGAGAGTTCCGCGGCGACCAGCACGACCAGCGACACCGCAAGCGCCTGACGAAGGCCGGCCAGAATAAATGGCAATGCCGCCGGCAGTACTACGAGGAACAGCTGCTGCAACCGCCCCGCCCCCAGGGAAGCCGCCGAACGATGGTACACCACGTTGGTGTCGCGCACGCCGATGAAGGTGGTAATCCAGATCGGGAAGAACGCTCCCCAGGCAATCAGCGCAACCTTGGGTGCCTCGCCTATGCCGAACCACAGCACTGCCAGCGGGACGACGGCCAGCGACGGCACTGAGCGAAAGCCATGCAGCACTGGTTCACTCACATACTGCAGCAAGGGAATGCGTGCGGTCAGCACACCAACGGAAATGCCCAGCACCAGAGCGATGACAAAGCCTGATATGGCACGCAACAAGCTCATGCCGATGTGCCCGAAGAGTTCACCTGACCGAATCAAGGGGATAGCGGCCTCCAGCACCTTGGACGGCGGCGGAAACAGCGCCGGATTGATCCACTCGAACACGTGCGGAATCGCCTCCCACGCCAGGAGGAACAATGTCACGCCCAGCAGATTCAGCGCGAAGCGTCCGCGACGCCGGCTTCTCTCCTGTCGCTCGGAATCCTGCTGGAACCGCTCGGCCAGCGACGCTGTGTCGGCTACAGTGGCTACCGCACCACCTTGACGCCTGCCTTCCGCGCCCAGTTCGGGCTGCGCAATACTCGGGAAACTCATCCTGCACGCCTTTCGTAACCTTCCGCCAGCGCCAACTCGATTTCGGCATAGTGCTGCGCGAACTCCAGCGATCCGCGCTGGCGCGGGTACGGCAACTCGATTGCAATATCGGCCCTGATGCTTCCAGGGTGCGCGGCCATGACTACCACTCGCTGCGCGAGGAAGATGGCCTCATCGATATTGTGGGTGACGAACAGCACCGACACGCCGGTCTCCTGCCAGAGTCTCAGCAGATCGTTCTGCAGCGACGCCCGCGTCATCGCGTCCACTGCGGCGAATGGCTCATCCATCAGCAGCACCTGAGGCTCCACGACCAGAGAGCGCGCCACGGCAATACGCTGGCGCATGCCACCTGACAGTTCATTGGGATAGCGATCCGCCGCATGGGACAGATGTACCCGCTCCAACGCCTGCAGTGCACGCCGCTTACGCTCTCCGGCATCCACCTTCAACGCACGCAAGCCGAACTCCACGTTCTGGCGCGCGGTCATCCAGGGAAACAGCGCGTACTCCTGGAACACGACGCCGCGCTCAGGGCCCGGCCCCCTCACTGGCTCACCGCGAAAGCGCACAGCGCCAGCGGTCGGCTTCACAAAGCCTGCCAGCAGATGCATCAGCGTGGTCTTGCCACAGCCTGACGGGCCGATAAGGCAAACGAACTCTCCGGCGCGAACGTCCAGCGAGACTTCGTTCAACGCCTGTGTCGGCGTGGAATCGCGTACCGCAAAGAACTGCGAGACGCGCTGGAACTGAATAAGCTCACCCATACACGATCACCCCAGACTGACACGGCTCGGGTTGATGGACTTCAACGTCTCGTCGTGGATCACGCTGCGAAACAGCTCCCGCAAGTCGCCCTTGGGACGAGGGGCAAGCTTGTTGTCGATGGCCCATTGGGCCTGGCTGACCAGATCTTCGACGAAGCTTTTGTTGAACTCCACCTTGAACTCGAACGTAGAGGTGAACTGGCGGATCTCTTCTGGCGTGCTGCGAACGCGGCTCGACACCTGGTCCGGCCAGGCTGCGTTGGTGTGGATATGGTTCTCCGCATCGAGCAAGGCATTGACTGCATCGGACAGCAGGGGCTTTCGACTGCTGAGCGTGGCCTGATTGACCAGCAGCAACTGATGGCTACGGAAGTACTTCTCGTAGCCATTCTGGGTGAGAAACACCACCTTCCCGCCACTCTGACGCTGTGCAGCACTGCCAGCCAGTGCCGTCCAGGAGAAGGCGTCGATATCACCGCGTACCAGCGCGCCTACCAGGTCCGAAGGCGCGATATTGATCTGCGTGATGTCGCCTGGTGCCAGTTTGGCGAACTCCAGATACTTGGCCAGCGCGTACTGGCCCGACGTGCCAGCTGGGGTACCAATCTTCTTTCCCTTGAGACTTGACGGGTTTTTGGGATCAATCCCACTGCGCTCGCTGGCGACGATTTTCATGTCATACGAGTAGCGGCTGAAGTTCGCGAGTACCGCCGGCTTGAGGCCCTGCAGCACGGCAAACACCAGTGGCGTATCCGTCGTCGTCGAGAAGTTCGCCGAGCCACCCAGCAACGCCTGCATGGCGTCACGGCCCGTCGTGAAGTCCTGGACGCGTAGGTCCACATTGCGCTTCTTCCAGTAGCCGGCGCTCTCGGCCACCGCTGTCAGGGCCCACGTGTAGCCAGCACTGCCTGTGGCTAGCGTCGCCTGTTCGCGCTGTTGCGCCAGCGACAAACCGGGCAACACGCCTGAAACACCTGCCGCCGCAGCGCCGATTCCACGTAACAGCGAACGACGCGTCACGTTGACCGAGGAGGCCTCGAATACCGAACTCATGTACCACTCCAAAGCAATTGCAAACTGGGCAATGTTAGGAATCCACCAGGTGGCACACAAGGAAGCATTTCAACTATCGAACTGCGATACATCTTCGTGGCTTCGGCGCGCCCCAACTCGCTCGAGGTCTGCAGCCTCCGCCAGGCGCGGATCGATTCGCGCTGACGACGGGGGTCAAGCTCACGCGCATTGCCGCGTTGCCGGACGTACCTACCCTGCGGGAAGCCGGAGTGCCCCTGGAAATCTACGCATGGAGTTGCGTGTTTACGCGCGCGGCCACACCACAAGCCGTTGTCGGCAAGCTGCGGATGGCACTGACGAAGGCACTTGCTGACCCGAAGCTCGACGAAGCTATCGTCGCCGGAGGGGGCGAGCGATTCTCACCGCCTCCTGAGCAAGTGACACGCTTCCTTGCAGACGAGCGAACTTTGTGGGGTATCTCATCCGCAGCCGTCACATCCGCGCCAACTGATCTCCCCCCCTGACCTATGGCATCACCAGAGACTTCCCGAATACGCGCGCTTTCCGTCGCCGACGTCTTGCGCAATCGCATCTTTGATGGGGAGATCCCGCCCGGCTCCCATCTGATGGAGGTGACGCTTGCGCAGGAACTGGGGGTGTCGCGTACGCCAGTGCGCGACGCGCTGGCGCGACTGTCGGACGAAGGCCTGCTGACTTATCAGCCCAATCGGGGCTTTCTGGTGCGCGGCTTCCAGCCCAAGGATGTACGCGATGCCTTCACCGTACGTGCCACCCTGGAAAGTCTGGGCTGCCGTCTGATTGGCGAGAGGGGGCTGCAGTACCCCGAGCAGGAACGGCTGGCATCCCAGCTCGAAACGCAGCGGAAACTGCTGCACGACGAAGAGTGGACCGAACAGCAGGCGCTGTTGTGGCAAGACATGAATCTGGAGTTCCACTGCTCGCTGCTGGAACTCGCCGAGAACGAGTGGCTGACCACCGCGGTGCGCCGCGCTCGCCAGTTGCCCCTGATCTTCGATAGCAAATCGCGTCCGCACGACCACGCGGCGCTGAAGCTCCTTTTTCAGCGTGAGCACAGCCGGCAGGCACTTAGCGAGCACTACCGTATTGTCGATGCGCTGGTGCAACGCGAGGTGAGCCGCGCGGAATCGCTGATGCGCGAGCACATCCTGACCAACCGCGACGTCTTGATCCGCGCCCTGGGCGCAGACGCCTCGACAGAGGCGCTTTCACCGATGGCCGGCGGGGCCGTCGTAATTTCCTACTAGAACTCGGCCGAGAACTCGGCGGGGCTGGCATCTCTCCTGCGAGGGATGCGGGCGTATGGCACGGCGCAGGTCTTCGCTGGCAGAGATCAGCCCCGCTGCCCCGATACGAAATCGCTAGCCGCTTGCTTTGGTGAGCCTCTAACGGAATCCAGTCCAGAAACGCTTTCTGCGCGGCGTCACGCTGTGACGGAACGCGAACCTACCCGAGGCGCGCGCTCTCTCAGGCTACCTCCTCCCTCCTCGACAAAAGATGAGGCGGCGATTCAGATTTCTTCCGGTCCACGCCGGTGCCCTATCACCTCTTGCCCGTCATTGGACCTCGATACTTCAGTGAGAGCGGTAGCCGTCACCCGGGGCATCGTCACGCTTAGAGAAACTCCTCCTTGATATCGATGCTCGATCTCTGGCCGACGTGCTCATAGTTGCGCCCGAGCCATGCTTCTGCCTGTGCCCTGCCCTGATCACGTAGATTGCAAAGGAAGGACCAGTCGCCGTTGTACTTGCTCGAAACCCCCAGCGCCGCCATGGTTTCGTCGGAACGGATCGAGTGAATCAACATCTCCTTCATATCGCTCCGATCCACCCTGCCCTGCTGAATCAACGCCGTCACAAAGGCAATCGCACGCATCTCGCGCATCAGGGACGAGTTGAAGCTGACCTCATTGAGGCGATTGAGGATGTCCGCGGCTGTCGTAGGCACACCTCGGCGTACGATTGGATTGATATGCACAATCACGACATCACGCGTGCCGCACTCATAGATCAGCGGGAAGAGGGCCGGATTGCCCACGTAGCCACCGTCCCAGTAGTGCTGACCGTCAATGGTCACTGCCTGGAACAGCGTCGGCAGACACGCTGAAGCGAGTACCGCCTCGACGCAAAGGTCCGACCCCGAGAAAATGCGAATCCTACCAGTCTCGATATTTGTTGCGCAGAGGAACAGGTGGATTGGGCAGTGCTTGCGCAATCCCTCGAAATCGACCTGCTTCTGCAGCACGTCCCGCAACGGGTTCATGTTGTGGGGATTGAACTGGTAGGGGGACAACACGCGCAGGGCCATATCGGCCAATGCATACAGCGGCGAATAATTCAGACCGAAGCTATGCGTCCCTTTTAGCCATGGAATCCAACGGAATGGGCTATACCGCTCCGCGGACTGGGCGATGGCAAGCCAGAACTCCTGTAAGGCCTGGCGCGCACCATCCGCGCCGCCTCGCAGCAAACCATTGGCCAGCACGACAGCGTTCATGGCACCCGCGCTCGTGGCACTGACGCCCTCGATGGCAAGCCTGCCGTCTTCCAGCAGGCGGTCGATGACTCCCCAGGTGAAGGCGCCATGCATGCCGCCACCTTGCAATGCCAGAGCTACGGGTTTTGCATGCTTTTCGTCCATGGCTGCCCTCCCTCCGGGCGGGGTGGGTCATGCGCGATCCCGCAATCTCGCCCCTGTCTAGATACTATGCGACGTTTGGGTCGCGGCATGTGTTATTGGGTGACGGTGGCCTGTACCGGCCTGGTGCTCTCGGCTCCGCTGCTGGATGCAGTGCCGGCTTCGGCGTGATGTTTCGCGTCCAGCTTCTGCAATGCCTGCTGCAGATCATCCGGAAACCGAGTGTCACCGGGAGCGGTGGGATTGTAGCCAACGGCCTCCAGTTCCTGGAGCTCCTTGAGGATGCTGGCTCGCGTGACTTGAGGCATCCCGTTCGGTGCAGCGGATTGTGCCTGGGCCAAGCCCCCGGCAAGGTACATGGGTGATGCAATGGCTAGGGCACGAAACAGCCATGTCAACGATCTCGTCTTCATTTCATAACTCCTTGGGTGGTTCGCGGATTCCCATGACTGCCTCCGCAAGAGACAGGGATGGCATCGATAGCGCGTTGCCATCAGGGCAGCGCGCTGTATGTGCGTGGCAGACCCGCTTGCAGGAAACTGATGTCGCCATCGTTCGGGTTCGCCATGCACTTGTCCAACTGCGCTGGCGCCATGTTTATTCGCTACTCAGTTGTCCAGCTCTGTCCGGATAGCCTGCGCGAATGCGTTCACGTGAACCGTTTCCGCATCGCTGATGGCCCAGAAGTCCATGCCATGCTGATGCCAGTGAACAATCGAGTAGCCATCGGATGAATCGGTCACCGGCGTTGAAACGCTGCGCTCCGCCGGGAAGACATAGAGATCGATTGGGTGTCGCTGGTAGCGATAGATCAAGACCGCCACCATGCGATGGTCCACGTAGTCAACGCGGCCACCAACCAGGGGGAAGTCCCCCGCCGGCAACTGGATGACCGGCGGCGCGTAGTCGAGCCGACCGTTGAACCAGGGCTTCACTGTGTGCTGGTCGGTTGACAACACGTCCATCGAATGCTGCGACAGGAGCGCGCGGACGTGGCTCGTCACGAGTTCCTGCCTCATCCTGCTGTTTTCCTGTTGGGGAACCATCGAGAGCATGGCAAACACCATGACGGAAACGGCTATCCCCGCAATGCCGCCACTTGCCAACGCCAACGCGGGATCGATGGAGCGCACGCGCCATGTCAGCCACGACAATCGGCGCGCCTTGCGTGGCAGCCCCGCCTCCACACGTTCGCGCAGGTATGGTGGCGCGTGGTAGTGAAGCGAGCCACCGTGCAATAGATCGGCCAGCGTGGTCATCGCCTTGTCATCGTCCATGACTAACTCCCATCGAGCGCCCCAACACGGGCATTGGGGCAGGAGGAATCCGGCCGCCCTCGTCATGCATCTGCGCAGCGCGCACTGCGGTGCAGAGAAGTTGCCGGCCCCGCGCCAGCCGCGACATCACGGTGCCGATCGGTATGCCAGCGACGCTGGCGATATCGCGATAGCTCATCTCTTCAAGCTCTCGCAACACCAGTACCTCCCGATACTCGACGGGAAGCTGTTCGAGCGCGCGGTTGACGAGCTGCGCATCGTCGCGGCGTACCGCCAGCGTTTCGGGATCGCTGCCGATATCGTCAACCCATCCCGGCAGCCGCTCGTCGCCGTGGAGGATTTCATCAAAGGGCGTGCCGTCGGCTGCGTCGCACCGCCGGCGCCATTCGCTGAACCACGTGTTTCTGACGATGGCAAGCAGCCACGCACGCGCATTGCCACCGTGAAAGCTGTTGAAGAAGCGAAAGGCGCGCAAGTAGGCTTCCTGCACGATATCGTCGGCGTCGGTTGCGCTGCCGCTCAGCCAGCGTGCCAGGTTGTAGGCAGCGTCGAGATGCGGCAGCGTTACCTCCGCGAAGCGGCTGGACTCGTCGGTTGCGTTCACGGTGCCCTCCTCTGTCTTGCACATGTCCTACCATCGCCGATAGCGATTTATTCCGGACTACGAGTCGTTCAGGAAGTCTGGAATCACCTGGGTGAGCACCAACAACCCGTCAGGATCGAAATAGAAGTGCATGGTCGAGTACCACACTCCGTCCTCTTCGAACCGATAGCTCCAGACCTTCCGGCGCATGAGCGGGAAGTAGGTGCTGTCGGTGGGCTTTCCGAAGTGGACCAACACGTCCTGCATGGTCCATTCACCGACTCTGGCCATGCCGAACTCTTCGACAGTCAGCATCTGCCTGACACTGACGACGCGGCCGTCCGGGCCGATCTGGACTGCCCATTTGGTCTCGCCCGGCGCGGGATAGAGCCATCGACGGGAGCCATCCGGCAGCCGGTAGACCTCGCTCGGCCTGCCAAGCGCGGCTTGCAGCTCCGCCTCGCTGGCGCCCGGCGGCACCGATTGCCACGCGGGGGTTGCGCAGCCGAACACCAAGGCTGAGGCGGCCAGCGCCTGCAGCAGCTCCGCATGGCGAACACGGAGCGTCAGAACGCGCCCAACTGAGAGTGTTGAAATCATGGTTGAACTCCGACTGTCATGAAGGCACAGGCGATCGCCCGATCCGTGGGAACGCTGGGACCGAAGGTCGCGTCGTCACCTGCATAACTTCCGCCCGAGGAAAGTTATTCCATGAGTGGGGACACGTAGGCGATTGGGGAATAAACCGGGCGCCGCATCGGTATAACGAATGCCCCCCGGACGGAGGCCCGCCGGGAAGTCCGACGGTCTACCCCATGAACCCGAGTCAAGAGGACACCATGTCATCAGATCTTCCTTCCGATCCGTCGCGGCGCGACGCATTGAAATGCCTCGCATTCGGCAGTGCTGGCACCTTGTTCGTTCTGGCTGGGGGCATCCTCACGCCAGTGGAGTTGTCCCTTGCCGCCAGTGCGAATGCGCGGTCAGCAATAGCAGCGCAAACAGGCGTTCCCCTGTTCCTTCAAATCAGCGATACGCATATTGGATTCAACAAGGAGGCCAATCCGGACGTATCAGGCACACTCAGGCAGACGATCGACCTCGTCAACGCCATGCCGGTCAAGCCGGCCCTGACGATTCACACTGGCGACATCACCCACCTGTCGAAGCCCGCGGAGTTCGATCTCGCGAACCAGTTGCTGTCCGGATTGCAGATTGCAGAGCTGCACACCGTGCCCGGCGAGCATGATGTGACGGACGGGCCTGGCACCGAGTACTTCCATCGCTTTGGCCGAGCCTCGGACAACAGGGGCTACTACAGCTTCGACCACAGTGGTGTGCATTTCATTGGCCTCGTCAATGTCATGCATTTCAAGGCAAATGGCCTCGGAAGCCTGGGCGACGACCAGCTTGCATGGTTAGAAAGCGACCTGAAGGGGCGCTCATCGAGCACACCGATTGTCATCTTTGCTCACATGCCGATGTGGACGATCTATGAACCCTGGGGCTGGGGCACCAGCGACGCCGCGCAGGCGATGACCTACCTGAAGCGATTTGGCTCCGTCACGATCCTGAACGGACACATCCATCAGATCGTTTCCAAGGTGGAGGGAAACATCACCTTCCATACCGCCCGTTCGACGGCCTATCCGCAACCAACTGCCGGAGACGGCCCCGGCCCCTTGCCGCTCAAGGTGCCGAGCGATCAACTATCGAGAATGCTTGGCGTAACAAGTATCAGCATCTCGCAGTTGCCGTTGAAGGCGACGCTGACCGATGCAACGCTCGCCTGAGTCCAGACCCGTACCAACCAGGGACCCGTATCATGCTATCCACTAACATTCAACGAGCATTCGCCGTCTCCATTGGGCGTGCGATCCTCACGGCCGCATTGGCTTCAGTATTCACCGTTGCGCAAGCGCAAGACGCCAATGTCATCATGATCAAGAACTTCATGTTTTCGCCGATGTCCCTCAACGTCAAGGCTGGCTCGACGGTGACCTGGAAGAATCAGGACGACGAGCCCCATACGGTTGTCAGCGACTCTGGCCTGTTCCATTCCAGCGCACTCGATCAGGGCGATACTTATCAGTTCAAGTTCGAGAAGGCCGGCGTCTACAATATATTTTGCGGCATCCATCCGCATATGAAAGCCACTATCACGGTGAAGTAAGCAAGATCCGGTGAGGAGCCAGGCCGCCTCCCATCTGAAGGCGGCCCGGAACAGCGGGCTCTTGCCCCGAGCGTGAGGGCGAATGCGTCCCAGAGACACGACTCAGAGGCTCCGATCTTGGACACGTGGAGGGCCGTGTATGTCTGGTTATCCCTCTTTTCGGCGGTTGTGGCCAACGAGCGTGCGATCCGTTCGCCTGGCGACGGGTCTGGTGCTGTTCACCTACATCGGCACGCATCTGCTTAACCACTCTCTCGGTAACTTTTCGCTCACATGGCTGGAGCGCGATCTGCTGGTCCAGAAATACATCTGGCAGGGATGGGTCGGAACAATCCTGCTCTACGGTTCACTGGTCACGCATTTCTTCCTGGGGCTGTGGGCCTTATACGAACGGCGCGCGTTGTACTGGACCCCAGGCGAGATGGCGCAACTGCTGCTCGGCTTGTGCATACCTCCACTGCTGGCCAATCACGTGGTAAACACGCGCATCGCCATTGCCGAGTTCGGCATGGACAAGGGCTATGCGCAGGTACTGTACGCGTTCTGGATCGATTCCCCGTTCTTTGCCCGCGTACAGCTTGCGCTGCTGGTGGTCGCCTGGTTGCATGGGTGCTACGGCGTCTGGTTCTGGCTGCGCTTGAAACCGTGGTTCGGAGCGTGGCGGAGTGTGCTGACGAGCGCCGCCGTCCTGCTCCCTGTACTCGCGTTGCTGGGTTTCCTGCAGGGTGGCCGGGAGGTTGCGGCCCTTGCGCAGGACCCGGTCTGGCGTGCCGCCGCGATCCGGCCGGCGACCATCGGCACGCCGCCACAGAATCTCTGGCTCGCCGGGCTGCGCACTGATTTCCTGCTCTTCGATGGCGGGGCGCTGCTGCTGGTACTGGCCGCACGACTGACGCGCACAGTCCGGGAGCGCAGGGGTGGGCGTTTCGCCATCCTGTATCCCAACGGGAGAAAGGTGCTCGCACCGCACGGGTTCTCGGTACTCGAGGCCAGCCGTCTGGCCGGCATTCCCCATGCCAGCACCTGTGGTGGTCGCGCCCGATGCACGCTCTGCCGGGTGCGTGTGCTCAGTGACGTGCCGCTACCGGCGCCCGCCGGGGCGGAGCAGCGTGTTCTGGACCGGCTGGGCGCGGACCCGCAGACATTGCGACTCGCTTGCCAGTTGCGGCCAACCCATGATCTAGCGGTGTGGCCACTCGTACCACCGGCAGCATCGGCAGCCTTCCTGCAGCGCAGCCAGCAGGATGTCATGCCGCAGGAGCGGTTCGCTGCCTTTATGTTCGTGGACATGCGGGACTCGACTCGGCTCGCCGCAGCACAACTGCCATTTGATAGCATCTTCGTGGTTAGCCGCTTCATGGGTGCGGTCTGCTCGGCAGTGGTCCAGGCAGGCGGACAGCCGAACCAGTTTCTGGGAGACGCAGTGCTCGCCATCTTTGGGTTGAACAGCGATCCATCCACCGCCTGTCGACAGGCGCTTCGTGCCGTGCCGCTGGTGGCTGCCAGGATCGACGAACTCAACGCAGTCCTCCAACAGCAGTTGCAGATACGAATCCGCTTTGGCATTGGATTGCATTGCGGCCGCGCTGTCGTTGGGCAAATCGGCTTTAGTGAACATGTCACGTTCACCGCCATTGGCGACCCTCTGAACGTGGCCTCGAGGCTTGAACAATTGACAAAGGAAATGGCGTGCGAGGCCATCGTTTCGGATCAGGTATTCCACCATGCTGGCGTTTCGGCGTCGAGTCTGCCTCACGTCGCTGCACGCCTGCGAGGCCGTGACGAGCCAGTGCCGGTCCGCATCCTGTCCTTGGCGGCACAAATGCCGATGCCTCCGGCCTAACCATTGATCGGGCGGGCCTCGGCCCGCCCTCCTGCCTGCAGGGCGACACCGTTGCAAGGCTTAGCTGTGCGCGCCATCGGTGTACGGATCGCGCTTATCCGTGATCTTCGCGCCCTCCGAATAGACGTCGAATTTGCCTGTTCTCGCGCCGTCAGTGTACGGATCGCGCGGCCCGGTTGCATGGGCTGCGGTATCGACAGTGGCCATGTCGACAGCACGGTTCGATGCGTGGGCCAGGGTCGCAGATGTTACTAGTGCCACAACGCACAATGGGGTCAGGATTCTCATGGCTTGCTCCAATGTTGAGTAGTGAGAGACTCCAATGCACACTGCAGCAAGCGTGGAGTCTCATGGCTTGCACGCCGCGCCTGCTTGCCATGATCTCGACAGCCGATGCGCCATGCAACTACAGAACTGCCAAGGCTTCACGTTTATTCCCGTCCGCGTCTCGAACCGTTTTGGAGATCATGGCAAGGATCGGCCGCAGTACGGACAGCCGCTGGTACTCGGCAAGTTTCAGGCCGAAGTCGCGGCATTACATGGTGTGTGTGGCCGATGCGAGGAATTGAAGGACATGGGAGCCTCGAAGCGGCGCGTCGAGAAATGCAGAGCGATCTCCGGTAGATCCGCCACGGACGCAACGGGATCAGGTCGGGAACCGAGCGCCTCAAACGGTGCGGCGGCTCCGTTGAGGACAACACTGGGGATGTAGCCTTGCATCCTGCGCGACTACACGGGTGAGGACGTCAATCGATAAATGTCTGCTGGCGCCAGAATGGCATGTGGCACGCCGCGTCGTACTGCATTCAGCATGGCTTCACCGATGATCTGCGTGGTCAGCACGCTCTCTGGCGAGAAGCGCCGGAGCAGGATCAGCATCGGCTTCAGTAAGCTGTACATCCACCGATAGGCGGTCGTACGTGATTCGATGCCGTGTTCGGGAATGATTGCGCAGGGTCGGAGAATGGTCACCTGGCGAAACGGCACCCGCCGCAAGGCGTTCTCGGTTTGACCGCGGACGCGGGCCCACATCGTGCCGCCTTTCTCGCTGCTGTCCGCACCGGCTCCAGACACATACACCATTGTCATGCGCGGATTGCGGGCCAGGAGTTGGTGCGCGATATGAACCGTGAGGTCGTAGGTCACTGCACGGTAGGCAGACTCCGACATGCCGAAGGGTGCGACTTCCTTGCCCACCACATCACTGAAACCGCCCACCGCCCACTTTGCCGCCTGATAGGCCGACAATCCCGGACTACTGATACGCCCGCCGGCTCACGACACCTGAAAGATATGGCCGCCGCCCTGTGCGCGCATGACCGGAATCGCTGCACGTGTGAGGTTCACCACGCCGAACAGATTGGTTTCAACCTGGGCACGAAAATCCTCTGCAGGCACGTACTCGAATGGTTGAATGTGACCGCAGCCAGCGTTGTTGACCAGTACGTCCAGCCGGCCGAAGCGGCGCACCGCTTCCGATACGGCATCCTGCACCTGCTTTTCGTTCGTGACGTCCAGCTCGTATGTCGCCAGTTGTTCGCCGTAATGCGCTTGCAGATCAGCCAACCGCGTGATGTCGCGCGCGGTTGCCAGCACCTTGCCTCCGCCCCGGAGTGCGGCCTCGAGAATGTCGCGCCCCAAACCTCGCGCGGCGCCGGTAATCAACCAAACCTTGCTCATGATGCGTTCCCTTTTTGTCTGTCCAACTTTGCGGCGCTGCCAGTCACTCGGGCATGAACCCGCTCTTGCCCTCGAACATCACGGACTCCGCTAGCGCCTTTTGCGCTTTCAGCGCCTCCAGGCTCCGGGAGTAGCCCGCCTCCAGGACTGCGTAGGCGTCCGCACCGAGCACGGTGCGCAGCGGCGGTTCTGCCATCTGGTTGACCGTATAGATCGCGTCGGCCATCTTCACGGGATCTCCCGAAGCGTTGGCATCGCCTTCTTGCGCGATCCAGCGGCGCAGTTTGCCGACCGCGCTATCCCTGTACGCGTCGAGTTCCTGCGTCCAGCGGATATTGCCCACGAAGCCCGTCTTGATGGAGCCAGGCTCGACGATGATGGTCTTGATGCCAAACTCGGCGATCTCCTGGCTCACCGCTTCGGCAAAGCCTTCCAGACCAAACTTCGCTGCGTGATACAAAGCGCCGCTGGGAAATCCAGTTCGCCCGCCAACGCTGCTGACATGGATGAACGTTCCATGCTTCCTGGCCCGCAAGCCCCCCACAAAGGCGCGCGTAACCTGGATGGGCCCAATCCGGAAGTAGCCGCCCCACCTCTTTTTATCCACGCGTCGGCGGGCACGAGTAGACTGGTCAATTGGGGCAATGTTTGGACATGATGACTTGCTGGCTGCACGCGGTGCATGACAATTGCCAATTGCTCGAAGAGAAGGGAGGAATGTCCATGTTTCGTAAACTCGTGATTGGCACGCTAGGCGCCATGGCTGCCTTATTCTCGGCTACGGCATTGGCGCAAGGTACTGCGGCGGACGCCAGGGCCATGCTTGAAAAGACGGTTGCGGCCATCAAAGCCGATAAGGCCAGGACGCTCAACCAGATCAACAACGGCGAAAATGGCTTTCTTGTTGGCGATCTCTATCCGTTCTGCTTCAATCTCAGCGACGGACTCCTCGTCGCGGTCGGCAATCCCAACGTTAAGGGGTTGCTCGGCAAGGATGCCAGGAAATTCAGGGACCCTACGGGCGACGTGTATGGACCAAGGCTCTATGACGCGGCAAAAGAGGGCCAGGTCAACGAGGTCAGCTACATGTCTCCCAAGGCCGGCGCTGACAAGACGTGGGTGCCGAAGGCGAGCCTCGTTACTGCGGTTGCCGACCTGGGATGCGGCGTCGGTTACTACAAGTAGTGCGACCAAACCAACCGTCAAACCGGCGGCGAACTGCCGAACTCCGATGCCCGCACAATGCCATTTTCTCGCGTGACCGGTCAGTTCTAATGCCCTTCACTCCGCATGTGCGGGTTGCCATCGGCGCTGATCAGTCTTGATATCCGCCTTGGGTCATTCGCGTCGAGTTTGTCGTGCCTGCTACCTTGTCAGCTATCCACAGACCCGGTGCACGTGGCAAGCCTGCGCGGAGACCGGATCCCTCTGGAAGCAGCCGTAGAGGTTGCCCCGCGTCGAAGGGCAGTTCAGGGTCGTTCTGCGACGGCCGCGCCCCCACGACCTTTGAATCTGAAGTCGAGAATGGTGGCGGCTTGCCACGAGCCTCGACCGCTGGTACGCGGAAAACTGCGTTGCCTGGCTCCTGAAGCGGCCATTCGCATCTTCTTTCTTACTCCTTCATTAACCTCCAAAGCGTCGTGCGTCCGATCCCCAAAGTACGACTCGCAGCGGCGCGATTGCCACCGTTTGTCTGCAGGACTCGCAAGATGTCGTCCCGAGTCACGGTTCCAGACGGCGCGTCGGTAACCTTGTGCCTGCCCGCTGCAACAGGCAGCGATTGCATCTCTCCAAACTCGGGAAACATGGCCTGCAGGTCTTCCCGCGCACCGCCTGAACCATGGCTCAGATAGATCGCCGCGCGTGCTACGAGGTTTTCAAGCTCCCGTACGTTTCCGGGCCATGTGTAAAGCTCGAAGAGCGGCGAGAGGAACTCCAGAATGTGCTTCGTGACGGTGGCTGGCAGGTGGTACTTTGCTGCACTCCGTGCGAGCAGATGCTGCGCAAGACCAGGTATATCACTGCGCCGCTCACGCAAGGGCGGCAGTTCGATCTGTAGCAGATTGAGCCGGAAATACAGGTCGGCGCGAAATGTGCCGCGCTTGACCAACTCGCGCAAATTACGATGCGTCGCGGCGATGACACGGACGTCGATTGGCGTTGCGCGCCCAGAGCCGAGCTTCATCACTTCGCGTTCCTGCAATACACGTAGCAAGCGGCTCTGCAACGCGGCCGGCATCTCGCCGATCTCATCGAGAAAAATGGTCCCCGTATGCGCGACCTCGAAGAGGCCCGGCTTTCCACCACGCCGTGCGCCGGTGAAGGCGCCCTCTTCATGGCCAAACAGTTCGCTTTCTATCAAACCTTCCGGCAGTGCCGCACAATTGAACGCGACGAATGGGTTGCCGCGCCGACGGCTGGCATTGTGAATACCTTGAGCAACCAGTTCCTTGCCAGTGCCGCTTTCGCCTGTGAGCAGCACGGTAGCGTCGTGCGCGGCGCTGGCTCGCGCTAGCCGCCGCACGCGTTCAAGCTCCGGGGAGCCGCCGATCAGATCAGCCAGGTTATGCCGCGCCACCAGATGCTTCGGCCGCTGATTGGTTCGCAACGAGCGGTCAATGCGTTGTGCGATTAGTGTGTCCTGTACAGTGACCACCGCTCCGGAGCGTGAGCCATGCTCAACGATTGGCACGCAGTTGACAATCAGCGAGCGATCGCCGATCTGTTCGATGCGCTCGTTGCTCGGCGAATCGGCATCGAGTGTTTCGCGCAGGTGCGGGCCGACCGCCCCCAGGAGCTGTGACGCCACATCGCGGGAGCGGTTCAGGCCGAGCAGATCCAACATCGCAGGATTCACCACCTCAAGCTGCCCACCCTCGTCGAATGCCGCGACGCCGTCGCGCAGATGCGCGACGATGGTGTTGAGTCGCACGCGCTTTGATTCCTTCTGGCGACTCATGCGTGCCAACTCAATGGAGCGTTCGAACGCTTCTTCCACAGCGCCAATGGAATAGAGAAATACGCATTGCAATCCCGCCTGCAGCGCCAGATCGCATGCCATGCCAGGACCAATGATGACGGTGCAGCCTTCTGCGGCAAGCGCATCCACGGCCGCACGCACCTCGTCGATCGAACGGTATGCGCGCTGTTTCAATGCAACATTCAGCCAGCCGCTGAGGTTGGCCAGTTCCCTCGACACCGATTCGTGCAGCACCAAACCGATGGCCTCACCCGGCCACGCTGTGATGGCCTGCGTGATAGCGTTCAGCACGTCGAAGCCATTCACCTTGACCATCACCACGGGCACACTGAGATTGTCACGCAGATACGCGCCGTTTGAGCCGGCCGCCAGCACGACGTCAACCGTGCCTGCGTCGACGTACGCCTGGAGGGCGGTCACGGCAGCCCCGTAGCCCGCTCGAATCGAGAAGAAACGCGCCAGCTCGTTGTAGCGAGGCGCGACGGTCTCACACAGCGTACTCATCCGGCTGATGCTGACCAGCGCGATGCCCGGGCGGAGCTGGTTTGGATGTGAAATGGGCGTTGACATCTTGGAGGCTCCTGAGTGGAACGCTTTTGGAACGCCCCGAGAAACATGTGGAACATTGTCGCATGAGCGTGTTCGCGGCATGAAATCTTGTAAGTCATTGTTTTTGAAAGAAACTACGGCAGGTGCGGGAACTTGGCACGATCCGTGCGAAAACACCGTCTCCTACTCTGGAGACAAATCAAATGACTACCTTATCCGCCGCCCGCCGTGCGGCATTCCGCGCCAAGGTCAATGAACGCCAAGGGCTGCTGGTGGCTGGCGCCTTCAATGCAATGAGCGCCCGCGTCGTCGAGGAAACCGGGTTCGAGGCGCTATACCTGACGGGAGCCGGCGTTACGAATATGTCGCTTGGCCTACCCGATCTCGGTTTCATCGGCCTGCATGAAATTGCCGAACACACCGCGCGGGTCCGCGATGCGGTCGCGCTACCGTTGATCGTCGATGCCGACACCGGTTTCGGCAATGCGCTCAACGTACGGCACACGGTAAGAACGCTCGAGCGCAGCGGCGCCGATGCGATCCAAATTGAAGATCAGGTGATGCCCAAGAAATGCGGACATTTCTCGGGCAAGGAGGTCATCGCAACGAGTGAAATGCTTGGCAAGATCCGCGCTGCCGTTGATGCGCGCGAGGACCCCAACCTGCTGATCATGGCGCGCACGGATGCCGCAGCGGTGCATGGCATGGAGGCTGCCATCGAGCGTGGCCATCGCTTCATTGAGGCGGGGGCGGACATTCTCTTCATCGAAGCGACCGAGTCACTTGCCGACGTCGAGCGTTTGCCCAAGCTGATCGCTGCGCCACAACTGATCAATATTGTGATCGGCGGGAAGACGCCAGTACAGTCGCGCGAAACGCTAGCCAGTCTTGGCTACGCACTTGTGCTGTATGCGAATGCAACGCTACAAGGCGCAGTGCTTGGCATGCAGAGGGCGCTCAGCACGCTACGCACGAATGGTCGGCTTGACGAGGATGCGACGCTGGTGGCGCCATTCAGCGAGCGGCAACGCTTGGTCAATAAGCCTCTATACGACCGGCTCGATCGCGAATACGCAGCAAACGATCATTGAACGGGAGGGCCACGCCGGAAGAGTTTCCAAAAGGATCGTGGCTCCCGGACTACTGAACAGGTAGATTTCACCGCAGCGCACAGCACGTTGGGGTCAAGGTAATGGTTGGCGGGTCAGCGCGCCCACGCGCGGGAGGCCGACGACTGAGACCGGCCATAAGCAGTCCTCCCTGGCCCCAACTCCGAACGTCGAGCGAGCTAACAGTGTCGCCCCGCTGACTGTCGATTCAGGCCGATGTACCGTATTCCTTGCAGGTGGCCGAAATCGGGTTCTTCCTGCGATTGACCCGCCTCGGGACCCGCGAGCCCATCAAGGCATTGCGGGTGGTACTTCCGCAACTGCCGCCGAACGCCTACGTCCGGCGTTTCGAGAAGTTCTTCGGCGCACCTGTTACACCGGGGGAAAGTCCAAGCGTCACATTCTCTGCCGAAGATGCCTTGCGTCCGTTTCTCACAGTGAACGAAAGCATCTGGCGGGTGTTCGAGCCTGACCTGCGCCGCCGGCTCAGCGAACACGACGCAACAGCGGCAACGGCGGAGCGCGTGCGCGCCGTCCTGTTGGAACTGCTGCCGAGCAACACCGCCACCATCGAGACGGCTGCAGAGCGTCTGGGCATGAGCAAGCGTACGCTGCAGCGTCGCCTTGAAGACGAGGGCGAAAACTTTCGCGCTTTGGTCAACGCCACGCGAGAACGCCTGGCCCGCCACTATCTGGGGAATACGAAGATGTCCGGCGGCGAGATCGCCTTCCTCCTCGGCTTCAAGGATCCCAACTCCCTTTATCGCGCATTCCAGGAATAGACCGGGCAAACGCCTGACAGCGCCCGTCATGCCATGCACCTGAACTGAGGAAACGCACACCTTGTCCACGCCTATCGATCAACGCAAGGTGCTGCTGGCCGGCGCCACCGGACTCGTGGGAGGCGTGATGCTTCAGGCTCTGCTGGCAGACCCGACCGTCGCGCAGGTGCATGCCCTGAGCCGTCGCCCATTGCGCGTCCGCCATCCCAGGCTTCAGGTCCATATCGTGAATTTCAGCCGGTTGCCCGCGCTCCCGCAGGCAGACGAGGTGTATCTGGCGCCCGGCACCACGATCAAGGTGGCGGGCAGTCAAGCGGCGTTCCGCGCTGTCGACCTGGAGGCCAATCTGGCTGTGACCAAGGCCGCGTTTGCCGCGGAGCCAGTCGCGCAGGTCTGGTCAGTGCGGTTGGCGCAAACGCGAAGTCCTCCACGTTCTACAGCCGCGTCAAGGGTGAATTGGAGGACGCCCTCAGGTCGTTGGGGCTGACGACGCCGTGATCTGGGACCCGCTTTGCCCGCTTATCGTAGCAGTGTGGAGACGGCGCGGAGCACGCGGGGAGCAGCAATCGGCGTTCACGTCTATCTGCTGCGATAGCCCGGGTCCCGAGCAGTTCCGGGCTAATACGGGCCCTTTGGACCACATCTGACCGACAGCCCAGAAACCAGCCTGTCGTTGGGTCCGACCTTAATGGGCGTCGGCCTGTCACCTAGAATATTCTCAGGGTATTGCGTAACCCGGCCGCGCCGCCAACGCAAACTACTGGAGACCGTTAGAGCCACATCTCAATCACTGACGGGTGGTCCATGGTGCTATTACTTCGCTATCTGGGAGTCTTGGGAATCTGCGCCTTGTTCACTGCATGCGGAGAGATTCCGTCCAGGCATGCCACGTGCGGTGCCGATTCCTGTCGCCCTCGGCACGAGCACGAGATGCTGCAATCCGGCGAGGCGTCATGGTACTCGGCAACGTTCCAGGGGCATCTGACCGCAAACGGAGAACGCTACGATAGCAGCGCCTTGACTGCTGCCCATCGAACATTACCGCTCGGCAGCCATGTGCGCGTCAGATCGTTGGCTACCGGAAAATCGGTTGTCGTTCGCATCAACGATCGCGGACCATACGTCGACGGCCGAATTATCGATCTCTCTTATGCCGCGGCGGAAGCTTTGGGCTTGCCAGATGCGCGGTCGATGCGGGTGCAGATTGAGCGTTGACTTGCTTTGCGTGCGGATTCAACCAGCGAAGGCAACGCACTAAACGCGCGGCCCTCACATGATTGAGGCAATGCGGTGGTCGGGCACGCACGTGACCACCGCTTTACCACCTGCCATATCAGTCGATTCGCGCGCCCGATGCCTTGACGGCCTGTCCCCACCGCTTCTGCTCGCTGGCGATCGTCGCCGCAAAGGCGTCCGGCGACTGCCACGCTGGTTCGGCCCCCTGGAATTCAAGCTTGGCCTTCGTATCTGGGTCCGCCAGCACGGTACGCAGCGCGGCCGACAGCTTGTCGACAATGTCCTTCGGGGTGCCGGCCGGTGCCAGCACCCCGTAGAAGCCCACCACCTCGAATCCCTTCAGGCCGGCTTCTTCCATCGTCGGCACATCGGGCAGCGCCGGCGATCGTTTGCCCGACGTTACCGCCAGCGCGCGTACCTTGCCCCCTTTGATGTACTGGGTGAACAACGGAATGGAGTCGGCCATCATCTGCGCCTGGCCACCCATCACGTCCGTCAGTGCCGGCGCGCTACCTTTGTACGGGATATGAACGATGAACGTGCCCGATGCCTGCTTGAACATCTCCGGCATCAGATGCGAGATACCGCCATTGCCGCCCGATGCAAAATTTAGCTTGCCCGGATTCGCCTTCGCATATGCGATGAATTCCTTCAGATTCTTTGCGGGCACGTTGTTGTTGACGACCATCACCAGCGGAATCAGCGCGGTACGCGCCACGGGGGCGAAGTCCTTCGGCATGCTGTAGGGCAGCTTGGGATAGATCGCATTATTGATCGTCATCTGGCCCGTATTGGCAATCAGCAACGTGTAGCCATCCGGCGCAGACTTGGCGACGTTGTCCGATCCGATATTGCCGGCGGCGCCGGCCTTGTAGTCGAGCACGACCGACTGCCCGAGAATGGGCTGCAATTTTTCGGCAAGAATGCGCGCGTGCGTATCGACCGGCCCGCCCGGCGGAAAGCCCACCACCATCCGGATTGGCTTCTCTGGCCAGGCCCCATGCGCGGCGCCCGCGGCAAACGCCAGTGGGGTCAGGGCCAGAGTGGCAAGGGCGTGCAGGACACGGCGGGCAACAGGCATCTTCATTTTTCTCTCTCCAGATACGGCCACGCTCTGCGAGGCGTGGATCGGTCCGGTATTGTGATGTTTATATGACATATTTGTGAAGTCCCTGAGCCGTATCCCGACTGGCATGCCAACCACACGAGAACAATTCCGCGTCTTGACTTGCGCGCCCGCTTCTGGTCATTGGCAGCCAGGCCTAATAAACCAGAAGGAGTGCAATTTGAAAGTCAAACGTGTAGTGGCCAATATTGAAGTCGCTGATGTAACGCGTGCTCGCGCCTTCTATCACGATGTTCTTGGCCTTGAGCTCCTGATGGACCACGGGTGGATTCGAACCTACGGCTCGCAATCTGAAATGACTATTCAAGTCAGTTTTGCAACAGAGGGCGGATCCGGCGCGCCTGTGCCGGACCTGTCAATTGAAGTGGATGACGTGGACGAGGCGCACCGGCGTATGCGAGATGCAGGCTTTTCCATTGAACGTGGGCCAGTCGACGAGCCTTGGGGCGTGCGCAGATTCTTCGTCCGAGACCCCTATGGAAAGCTGGTCAACATCCTCGCTCACACGTAGCCGCATGTGCAGATGCCAGCGTGGAGCGGTCGTGAACTGTGAGGCGAAGCAGGCCGCGACTTCCGCTTAGTGCAGATGTCTGCCAAACAGAACGCTCCATCTAGAACGCTCCATCTTTCGACGCTCCACCTTTCGATATTCGCAGTTTTGTTCCAGGTGGATTCCATCGATACCGATGTCGGAATTCCTCCAATCCTGGAGCGCGGCGAGAGCCAGTAGTCGCTTTGAAGCACCATATCGCAGCGCCGCACGGCGCCTGCGCCTGCGCCTCTCGCGGCGCTGCGATAGCTGCAGGTGTTCATAGGGTCCTCGAAGAGCGTGCGTCCTTATGATCTGCGCGAGCGAAACCGATGCGATCGCTCATATGGAACGTTCCAATGCGGGGTTGCCAATTGAGGAACAGCCCATTGCGCTGCCCGCCGACACCGATGTAGGACGAATGCTGACTGCTCGCACAGTTTCTTGCTTGCTACGCTCAATTAAGCAGTCCGGGCTAGTCCATCAGCGGGGCGTGCCCGCATCGAAAGGAAGCAAGGAGATCGTCATGAGGAAACTGTACGCACTTATCACTCTCGCAGGCATGCTGTTGATCGCTGGCTGCAACACCATTTCAGGCGCGGGCAAGGACATCGAACGCGGCGGCGAGAAGGTGCAGGGCGCTGCGGAGAGCACAAAGCAAAAGATGTAGTGTGCCGGCAGGTCAGCGGCTTCGTCGCCAAGGAGAAAGACACCATGAGCGAAGAACCATCGCGATCGTCTACGAATGCCATACGCCGTGATCCGGAGAACTCGGATATGCAACACGCGGGCAGCGCCATCCAGGAGCACGCGCCGCTGGCTGACTTTCGGTACGGCAGTCATTGCGGCGTGGAACGTGGCGTAGACGTGGCAGATTATCTACAGACGGGGCTGTCGAGCGAAAGCACCTTGTCCCACCCCTGTCACGTACGGTTCGGTGGCAAGCAACCCGAGGGCGTAGATCGCTACAGCATGTACGGCATGGGCCCAGGCAGCAGCGCGCCGGGGCCGGAGCTCGAGGGGATGCCCGCGCCCGTTCCTGCGGTGCTGGGGCTGAACGTTACGGACTCCATCGGCGACACGCTGCTGCCTCAGTCTGACTCGCAGCGCGTTGTTGTCATCGAGGAACGCTTCGCGCAGACGGTGAGCACCCGGTCGGATCCGGCGAATAGTCACCCGACGAAGCCGGTTTTCAATTCGCCGGTAAGGGACCTCCGCCGATTGCGCGCCGATCGGCATCTACTGGCGAACCGCACGGTATTAAATCGGAACGTCCACTATCTGGATTGATCCATCAATTGAGTGTCACTGTGGACCCTTTGGCGAAGGTTCGCAGATGGCCGATAGCTGCCTTCGGCGGCCGTGTCATGCGGCCCCAGAGGGAAACAGTGCCCCTATGTCAGCGTTCGGCCAAGAGCAGACATTTGCAACGATCCGCTTGCTAAAGGCCATCTGGTTCTTCTCGTGTAAAAGACACAGGTCAACAGTTCACCGTGACAAGTCTCACTGCGGGGGACTCCAACCGTTGTCTAGTCTGGCAAGCTTATTCAGGAGCGTACAGACTGCTGACGCCGACGCCATCCACAGGCATGCCGCTTGCATAGAGTGGCATGGGTAATCCTTGCGCCCATCCCTCAGCCAATATCTGCACATCACGGACAGGATTGGATGCCTTGGCCCGCTCGTTGCGGATGCGACAGGTTTCTGGGTCCATCGCAAACAGGGCGCGCGCAAAGATCCGTCCCTGTTCGACCAGCTTGGTAGTCTTGGGACTGCGGATTTTTGTGAATTGCTGGAAGACTTCGTCCAGGCTGCCGCCTGCGCCCTCCAGGCACCGGGCTAGATGCCATGCATCTTCCAGTGCCTGGCAGGCACCTTGCCCCGACGTCGGCAAAGGCGCATGTGCAGCATCTCCAATCAACAACACATTTGCCCGACTCCATGTATGCAGTGGCTCCAGGTCATGCACAGCAATCAGCCGGATGGCATGCGCAGGCGTAGCCTGAATGATGCGGGCGACAGGCTCGGGCCATCCGGCGAATAGATCCTCAATCTCCTTGCGAATTTCTGAGGTGGAAGTTTCCCCAGGTAATGGCCGCGCCTGCGCCGCTGCCCAGTAGAGCAAATCGGTCCGGATTGCCACGCATCCGAAGCGCGTGCCCGCCCCCCAGAAGTCTTGAATCGCGATGTCGTCGACCAGCGCACTTTGTCCTTGCGCCACGCCGATCCAGTTCACGAAGCCCTGGTAGATCGGCGTGTTGTCACCCGCAACAAATTTGCGTGCCACCGAATCCATACGGCCGTCGGCGCCGATGAGCAAGTCCGGACGGATGCTCACGCCGTTCTCAAAATGGGCCACAGCCCTGCCATGGGCATCCAGATCGATGGCCGCCGCCCGGTGTCCGAACTCCACCGGGATACCTGCCCGCGCCGCATGTTTTAGCAACACAGCCTGCAAGTCCCGGCGCAGCACCGTTTGGGTCGGATACCCCATCGTCCGATCCAGCAATGCAATGTCGACGCCTCCCAGAGCGTTGCCTGCCTCATCGTAGCGATGCGCCATCACAGGCCGGCCGCCAACAGCCTCAATGTCTCGCAGCAGTCCCAGCTCTTGCAGCACAAAGCCAGCATTGGGCCAGAGCGTCACGCCAGCTCCCATGGTCGCAGGCTCCGCCCGGCGCTCATAGACGCGGGGCTGGTACCCCTGCTGGTGCAAGGCTAGCGCCACGCTCAGACCGGCAATGCCGCCACCAAGTATTCCAATTTCCACGTTGAAGCTCTCCTTCTCAAACTGTCCTGACGCACGGCCAAGGGTGATGCATCGGACAAAAAGGGCATCTTAGATTCCACCAGTACCGAGAACTAGCGTGCGAAAATGGGCAGATTTCATACCTCAAACGGGATAATCAATGCGCAATGCACTTGATCTGAACACTGTCCGTGTCTACGCGGCAGTCGTCGATGAGCAGAGCTTTGCTGGCGCATCACGCCTGTTGGCCATGCCCTCGTCGAATGTCAGCCGCCACGTCGCAGCACTGGAGCGCAGACTCGGCGTACGCCTGCTGGAGAGAAGTACCCGCCATCTGCGCATGACGGAAGCCGGCCGGCTGCTCTACGAACGCGCAAAGCCCTTGCTCGACACCTTGCTCTCCACGGCGGAAGAGCTTGGCGTGGTACAGCGCGAATTGCGCGGCCCTCTGAAGATGTGCATGCCCGGCGAAGCGCCAAGGCTGCTGGCTCCCATCCTTGCCGAATTCTGTAGCCTCCATCCCGGCATCGAGCTGGAATGCGATACCCGGATGACCGGACTGGAAGTGCTTCGAGAGGACGTCGACCTTTCCATCGTCTTCCATCGGGGTCATCAGGAGGACAGTGCCTTCATCACCCGCGAACTCGCCACACTGCCCAGCATCGTGGTCGCAGCTCCCTCCTTGCTGGCCAAGACTGGAATGCCACACTATGTGCGAGAGCTGAAATCTCTGCCCTGCATCACCACCCTCAGCGCACTGAAGGGCCAGCCGTGGCAGTTTCAGGGCGCGGCGGGCGAAATCGTCAAGGTGCCGGTCCGTAGCCGCTACCGCGTCAACAGCGGAGAACTGGCCGTGGCAGGCGCACGGCAGGGCATCGGTTTCGCGATTGTGGCGGCTTACCCATGCCAGGAAGATCTTGCCGCTGGCCGATTGCAAGAGGTGACACTGGACCTGTGTCCTGCGCCGTTGCAATTGCTTGGTGCCTACAGCCACCGGCATTCCGTAACAGCGCGTGTGCGGGCATTGCTGGAATTCATTCAGATGAGGCTAGGCGAATTGGGCAACCTCGAGAGGTGAAATGCGCGATGCATCTGAATCG
This sequence comes from Cupriavidus sp. SHE, assembly GCF_000812445.1. Lineage (NCBI taxonomy): Bacteria > Pseudomonadati > Pseudomonadota > Betaproteobacteria > Burkholderiales > Burkholderiaceae > Cupriavidus > Cupriavidus sp. SHE. The sequence goes on from NZ_JWMB01000035.1 coordinate 35,143, forward strand.
CCGAATGTCTGCAATGGGTCTTGCGACCTAAGATCGCAAACCATATTCCAGGCGCACTCGCAAGACGTTGAACTTCGATACGCCGGCTGAAAGGTTTCATCAGTACGTTGCGTTGACCGGTTGAATCCGCAACCAGGAGCAGTCGCTCGCGAGACGCGACTATGATGCATAACGTTCTACCGCCCGATATCTCATTCAATGCAATGTAAGGAGAATCCCATGATCAAGGTCACCGTGATGTATCCGTACACCGAAGGCGCACGCTTCGACCACGTCTACTACCGCGACCAGCACATGCCGATGGTGAAGGCGAGGCTTGGCAGTGCCTGCGCCTACTACACCGTCGAAAAAGGCCTTGCCGGCAGAGCACCAGGTGCACCGCCCGCCTTCGTGGCGATGTGCGCGTTCATTTGTGATTCGGCCGAAGGCTACCAAGCCGCCATGCAAGAGCACGGCGCCGAGATCCTGGGCGACATCGCCAACTACACCGACATCGCGCCAGTGGTCCAGGTCAGCGAGGTCGTCGTCGAACGGTCGGATCGTTGAGCGCAGCGGATCTAGTCTGACGACGCCCGGACGCCTCTTATCAGTTGGCAACAGCCATAGGCTCACGCTTGATTGAAAGGCGCTTCCGGGCAGGTATCGCGCAGCCACCGTCCGAAGGAGTGCGAATAGCGGTCCACTCGTGACCTAGCTAATCGAGTCGGGCCCGGCCAGAAGCGGTCCTTCGCAGTCGGAGTCAGTTGGCGAACGACTGCTCAACGAACACGATCCGCCGCCTTATTCAACACCTGCGGTTCGCAACATAGGGGCCCGCATCCGCTTTTCTAATAACCACGTCACTCAGCCTTGTATCGCCGTCTGATTTCGCATTCTTTTTACTGCGCTAACAGCCGTAACCGCTTACGCGAACGGAATCCGGATTGCAAAAGCCAGGAGCACCGCCGCGAAGGACCAGCGTTGAAACCGCTCGGCGCGTGGGCTGTGCCGCAGAAAGGACGTCAGGTGCGACGCCCCGAACACACAGGCCAGGTCAAAGGCAATTCCTGTCAGAACGAGGACGACACCAAGCTCAGTCACTTGCGACCAGACTGGTGCACCTTGCGGGTCAATGAATTGCGGCAACAGCACGGAACAGAACAGAAGTGCCTTTGGATTTAGCAGGCTGCTAAGCATCCCCTTGGCAAACGAGGAGCGCAGTGACGGCGCAAACCCGGCATGCCCCCCATCGGCTTTCAGGCCAAAGCCGCGGCTGCGGAGAATCTGAATTGCCACGTAGGCAAGGTACAAGGCGCCGACAATGCGCACCCCCTCGTACAGTCCGGGTGAGGCCTTCAACAGGGCGGCGACCCCGCAAGCCGAAAGCGTCACGTGTGTCGCTCGCGCGATCGCGAGGCCCGCGGTATTCGCAACGCCATGTCGAATCCCCCGGGAAGTGCTCGTCTGAAGCACCAACGCCATGTCGGGGCCTGGTATTGCATAGACGACGGCGAGTGCGCCGATAAACGCAATCAAGGCGTGTACGGAAATCATGGTGAACTCCTGTCTGGGGAGTCCATTTTCCCGCCATCAAAATGGGTTTTTACGGCGATTTTCGGCGCAATTATCACTATCGATGGAGGAATCCGCTAACATTCAAAACCCCCTAGGAACCTGATCATGGCCCTCGACAAGATAGACCACGCCCTCCTGCTGGCGCTGCAAAAAGACGGGCGCGCCAGTATCGCAAACCTGGCCGAGGCCGTTAGTCTCACTGAAACACCATGCGCGCGCCGCCTCAAGCGGCTCGAGGCCGAAGGGTACATTGACGGCTATCGCACGATACTGTCGCGGTCTGCATTGAAACTGGGGGTGCTCGCATTTGCGTGCGTGCGTTTTGGCGTACACACGCGTGAACTGTCTGACCGGTTCGAACGCGAGATCCAGGCGATTCCTCGCATCGTGTCATGCCACAACATATCCGGTAGTGCCGACTATCTATTGCAGGTCGTCGCCAAGGACATGGACGACTACGGGCTGTTCATGAACGATGTGCTGCGTACGCTACCCGGCGTCACGTCCGTTGAGTCCATGTTTTCAATGCGTGAGGTCAAGCGAGACGCGGGTCTGCCGTTGCTTTGAGCGCCTAGGGCCGCCCCCGAGGGCGACCTTTTCCCGGCTGGTGAACGTGCCCCGTGCAAACAGGCTACGGGCTACGGGCTACGGGCTACGGGCTACGGGCTACGGGATGGTCGCAATACGGCCCAATCGGCGGAGCAAAGGGGGCTGCGAGTATCTCAGCCGTGTCGGCTGTAGCAGGCTAGCGTCGCGATTCCCCCGGATGATCAGGCGATTACCGCGAAGGCTTGGCCCGTCGCGTAACTTGGCAGGGTGCCCCCAAGTCTGCGTGATCAACTTCTCGAAAAGTCGTAATCACGTTCGACCCTGCAAATGCGCGTCTTGTAGCCCTCATACCATTTTTCTCGACCGAGCTTTTGTGCCTGCAGATGGGCTGAATCTCGCTTCCATGCCGCAATGGATTCCAGACTGTCCCAGTAGGACACCGTGATGCCCAAGCCTTCCCTCGCTGATTCGGCGCCGAGGAATCCTGGCTGCTTACTGGCAGCTTCGAGCATCACATGGGCCATCTCTCCGTACCCGTTATCCCCGTCGCTACGGATGGAGGTGAAGATCACCGCGTAGTACGGAGCGGCCGGCGTTGCTGCGATTGACATCGATACCCCCTGATAGTTGGTATACCATTATGCCAAAATATTGAGGGAAGCGTGACATATGGAACGACGGTCTGAGTCGACGGCAGATCTAGTTGCCGAGTCGCTCCGCGAACTGATCGCAAGTGGCGAAGCGATGGATGGGACGCGACTGGTTGAGCGTGATCTGGCCGAAAAATTTGGCGTCAGCAGAATCCCTTTGCGCGAGGCGCTGCAGAGACTGGAGTCCGAGGGACTCGTCGAGATCAACAGAAACCGCGGTGCGGTAGTTCGAACACTCTCGCCTGCGGATGTGGAAGAGATTTACAGTCTACGCATGCTGCTTGAAGGAGACGCCATCTATCAAGCAGTCAAGCATATGGACGATGAGACGCTATCTCGGGTCGAGCTAGTCCATCGCTTGCTCGGAGACGCAAAGAGTCGAGAAAAACAGGGGCAACTCAATCGTGAGTTTCACGAGCTTCTCTACGCGCCGTGCGGCAATACGCGCCAGCTCAATTCGATACGAGATCTGCGAACCCAAGTGGAACGATACGAGCGCTTGCAGTCCACTCTACTAGCAGATACAAAGATGTTTCAGCGTGAACATGCTGAGATCCTCAAGGCGTGCACCGACGGGAACGCAAAGGGTGCTCGATCGATGACCGTTGCGCATCTCGCCTCAGCTAAACGCATCGTTGAGCAACTGGTCCGGAAAGGGATGCCATGAACGTCAGGTGGTACACCGTTCCAGGGACCGCAGTCATTGGGATTACGTGTCGTGGTGCGATCTTCAACGCACCACCACGAAATGCACACTTTCCGCGCCTTCGCGCGTTGCCATATTCGGACAAGATAGACGATGAGTAATCCACGTGAATTGTTGACAGCCGCAGACATCGTGGCGATGGAACCAGCGCGTTCCGTCCATCCGTTGAACGAGAATGCCGTTCGGTTGAAGAGATCGCTTGGCGATGCGACGGGGCTAACGCAACTCGGCTTTCATCTGATGACGCTGATGCCGGGACACGAATCGACCGAATATCACCGGCATCTCTATGCTGAAGAGTGCGTCTACATTCTTTCCGGCATTGGTACGGCGACTGTTGACGACCGCACTTATCCGATTGGCCCCGGAGATTTCATGGGATTCCCACGCGGTGGTGTCGCACACACGATGCTGAATACAGGCGATGTGCCCTTGGTTTACATCGTCGCAGGCGACCGACCGGAACACGACGTGTGTGAATATCCGAAGCAGGGAAAGCGACTGTACAAGGCCGGTGTCAACAAGGTCTTTGTGGATCAGAGCAGTTAACCCGAAGCAACCGAACCTGCGAACGACCGCTTTCGCGGAAGTTGAGGTTTGCTTCCAGAGCGGGTGCGGACGCTCGCGACGCTGGCGGTAGATTGACCCCAGGGGAGCGACCTCCAAGTTCCGAGTTCGGCCAGACTCGACCATTGCGTATTGGGTCGCCGACGGCAACAACGCGTTGGATCTGATAGGTCTCCCAGCATTTCGTTTCGTCCTGGCGGTTCATGACGTCCCTCCATCCGTCGCGAATCTGGTGCGCGAGAATGTTGGCAATCTGTCTCCTGATCTTGGCAGCGCGCGCCAGCGTGCTACACGGCATCGGCGATGGGCTGCCGGTCGGTCGCGTGGGTACTGCATCGGAACTCGCGCAGGCGGGCCTGTTTCTGATGACGAACGGCTTCGCGACGGGCACCGTCCTGCAGATCGACGGCGGTGCCAACGCCTGATGCAGTGTTGAGAAAATCTGAAAACAGATAGCCGCGGCAGGTACTTCAACCTCCGTGGCGGAGCCGCTACAGTGGATCCGGGTATCGTTCTCTCTCCCGGTACCTGGAGCGCGTGCAAGGGCGCTCATTTTCTCCTCCGGATGCGCCGCACATGACTCCCCATACGTGGCCGCAATGGGTAAGCGCAGCGTGAGCTGCGCTCTTTTTTACTCCTGCGACCGTAGGCCGCCTACACGAATGTCCCGCCATTCGCAGGAGACCCCGCGTCGACGCCACCTCGTTAAACAGCGTCGCAGGATACTGCGGCAATCTGCCTTGGCTGTCGGATCTCCCCCCCAACTGGACGACCGAAATGCCACTACCTTCAGCCTCAAATGCGGAGTGAAGCCAACTAGATATCCGATGATAGATCCGCGAGACCCACCTTGCGACAAACCCACCCGAGCAACCAAAGTCCAGCGCCGGCCGAGTAAGCGACGATGCCCGCTCCGGCCTGATGTTGGTCTCCGAGCAGATAATTCGCGCAGAGTCGCACCGGCTCTTCAACGAAGACCAATCCAACTGTCACGCCCATCCAGACCAAGTTGCCAGCGAAGAAGAGCAAAACGGGCCACGGCGAGATGCGGATTGCGAGCGCCATCGAGAATCCCGCCACGCACACCGAAACATCGCGCGCAATGCCCGTAGCCATCGACATTCTGGATAGGTCAATGGCAATGGGCACCATCCAGACACCATATGCGAATGTGCTCAGGGTACAGAGAGCGAGTCCGTAAGACCGCATCGCGTCCACTAGGCTCCGGCGACTTTTTACATATAGCTCGGCGAAGGCCCAACCCGCCACGGCCAGACATGGCAGCAGACACAACATCAGCGAAGACATTGATGCCTCGACGACGTCACGGAGCGGGGGCAGCGCCGGAATCAGGCAAATCAGCAGAACGCAATGCCATGACCTCCTGCTCATCGTGCCGCCTGACGCACGAGGCTTCGTGCAAACAAGTACGCCTGTTGAAATTGCTCCATTGGATACGTGGCCAAAACCACACCATTCGCGGAAACCACGTCGAGTGCCCCGTTATGCGTGATGCCGCCCATCCCATCCGGGATCGCTATCACATCCGCCTGGCGTAGCAACGCCTTCAGTTCGCGCGAATCGCTTGCGGTGACCACCTCCCACTCCGGCAAGCTCGCCCGATACGTTGCTGCGTACGTTTTCAAGTCGCCAGCCGTATCGCGCGCGTCGAGTGAAATCGAAACAAGACCAAGTTGACCTGACAAGCCGTCGGCCTTGACCTGCCGAGACAACTGCGCGAACTCTCCGCCCAGCGCGCTACATACGGTATTGCAGCGTGTGTAGATGAAATCCACGATGTACACCGTCGACGTCGCGTTTCCGGAGAACAGTTGCACACCATGCCCTTGCTGGTTCTGCACTGCAGTCGCTGGCATTTGAAGATCCAGCGACGCGATCCGCAGGTCACGCCGCTCGTCCAGTGTCCAGGCCGACAGCCCGTAGGTCAGCGCGTGCAGCCCGCCGATGCCCGCCGCCAGTACGGCGCCAAGCGCCAGCCACGGCCTAGCCGCCGGACCCGCCAAGCGCGGCGTCGCCATCGAAAGATCCTTTCATGCCGGCGGTGTCGGCACGCGATGCCGCAACGGTTTCCGCCGAAATTGCCGAAGCACTATTTCCCCACTGGGCGCGTACATGTGTCAGTACGGCCGCGATCTCGGCATCGGTAAGCTGGTCGGCAAATGCCGGCATCGCCCCGTTATAGACCGCGCCCTTGACGGTCAGCTTGCCGGTCACGCCTCGCAATACAATCCGTGCGACACGGGACTCGTTACCGTTGACCCATTCCGATCCGGCAAGGGGCGGAAAGACGCCTGGCAAGCCTTGTCCATTGGATTGGTGGCAAGCCACGCAGCGGCTCTGAAAGATTGCGGCGCCGTCGACCTTCGCTCCAGCGCCCTTCGCATTGCCGCGCAGGTCCGCCAGCGTGCGGCGATCGCCCAGTTCGGGCGCCTGATTGATTGGAGCCGTGGCGATGTACCACGCCCCCCATGCCACCAGAACGGCAACCATTGCCAGCACATAGCGCGGAATGGGCGCCTGGTTCTCATGCGGGTCTTCATGCTCGCGCGCACGCGCCGCGTCGGCCTGCCGTGTTTCCCGAACATCGGTCATTGCAGTCTCCTGCCTTCAGCGCGCCGCGGCGCCATTGATCGGCGGCAATACGGGCCCGGTCCGGTTCAGTGACTGCAGGTATGCCACAAGATCCAGCGCCGCCGCAGTGGGAACAATCACCTTGCCAACTGGCGCGTAGCCTGGTGGCAAGGTGATGGCCTTCTCGCCGGCATCGGGAGCGTCCTTGGCATCGAACAGGTATGGATAGCTCGGCATGATGCTGCCGCTGACATAGGCACGGGGCTGGTACAGATGGCCGAGATGCCAGTCTGCGCTGGGCTGGCGCACCCCGATGTTCATCAGATCCGGCCCCGTTCGCATGGTGCCGAGAAGATGGGGGCTGTCGTAGTAGTAGTCGCCGGCAACGGCGGCTCGCCCCCAGCCACGTTTGGCATCGGGCGCGAAACTGCTGTCTCGTGGTTGCTGCGAATGACAGTAGATGCAGCCATTGGCGATATACACGCCGCGCCCACGCAACTCCGCGGTGGTGTACGGCTTCAGGCCTGGCGTTGGCTTCACGTCGTGCAACTGCAGGTACGGGATCACGACCAATGCGCTGGTGGCGATCGCCAGCATCGTCATGCCACCGGCAAGCAGTGCGTTTTCGTTGTTCATGTTCCCACTCCCTGCTCCGGCTTGCTGCCCCGGTGAAATAGCGCAGGACGATCGCGGTTGGGACCAAACCCGAAGATCGCGCATACGAAATTCGCAACAAGACAAAGGTGGCCGGCCAGCATCATCGTGCCGCCCACCGACCGCGCCTTCAGATAAGGAATGGTCACCTGCACCGAATCCATGAACGGACGAGCGGCATCAAGCATGGCCATGCCCTGCAGCCAACCGCCAATGGTCAGACTGACGAAGTAGACGCCGATCCCGCCAGCAGCCAGCCAGAAGTGGCAATAGATCATCCAACGGTACGGCCACTCGCGACCGGTGATACGCGGCACGATGAAGTAGATCGCGCCAAAGAACGCGAAGCTCACGAAGGCATAGAGGCCAAGATGCGCGTGTGCGACCGTGTAGTGCGTGAAGTGGGTGACGCGATTGACGGCTCGCAACGCCTCGAAGGAACCCTGAATCGAGCTCAGCGTGTACATCATGCCGCCGAAAGTCACGAACCGAAGCGTCGGGGATTCGATCAGCTGGCGAAAATGGCCTCGTAGCGTCTGGTGCTGGTTGATTGAGAACGCGATGACTGGAATCAACATCATCATGCTCTGCACGATTGACAGTGTGATCAGCCACCCCGGTACCGGTCCGCCCACCAGGTGGTGCCCGCCCACTTGTCCGTAGAAGAAAGCCAGCGCCCAGAACCCAAGCAATGACAAGCCATAAGACCTGACAGGCTGCCCAATGATCTTCGGCAGGAAGTAGTAGATCGAGGCAAGCGCAAGCGGCGTGTAGAACAGACCCAGCACGTTATGCCCGAACCACCAGTTCATGGTGGCCTGCTCCACGCCGAAATGGAGACCCGGAATGTTGGCAACGAGAAAGAGCACGGGGAACCAGAACAACGCGCATCCCATGTACCAGACGGAAACATAGAGGTGGTCGACCTTGCGATTCACCAGCGTCAACACAAGGGGAAAGCCGACGAAAGCCCCGCCGATCACGAACAGGATGTCAACCTGCCAGGGAATCTCCAGCCATTCGAGTCCATCGGAAATGCCCGCCGCGATACTGCCGATACCCGCGATCAACCCGGCATTCCAGAGCGCGGCCCCCAGCACCGCCCAGCGCCCGCCCATCAGTTCGGTCTTCAGCAGGCGCGGCAGCAGAAACATCGCGATGCCAAGCCCTGCCATTGGCGCCCAGCCATAGGCCACCGCGTTCAGATGAATCGTGCGTATCCGACCAAAAGACAGCCATGGCACCGAAGCCAGCAGATCGGGTTCGTGCAGCTTTATCGACGCCGTCAGGCCGGCGACCGAAGCAACCAGAAGCCATACCATCGCGCAACAGATGAACAGGAACACGACTGGCGCGGATGACCGGTCGGCTTCTTCGCGCGACCGGTCGACGATTCCATGGCGCGCCGAAGCTGGGTCTTCCGGATGCCCAGCCTCCTCATCGGCGAAGATCACGCGTGCCGCGGCCGGCGAGGTATCAAACAGGCCCTTCCGCATACTCCAGATGAATGCCCCGAGGGCAAGCACTGAAAGCAGAAACGCCGACATCAGGATGGCGACTGTATTCATGAAGACTCGCAGGCAACGCGTATCCGACGTGAATCCGCTTGTGAGTTCGAGGCGAACGATGAAATGTGCTGGTGCCGGAGCTTACGGTCGACACCCGGTTACTTCACATAGCCACTTTTGATGTATTTTCAGGTAGCCATTGGAGCGGCGTCGACGCTACGAGGGTCGGAGACGCTTCGCCCGGTCCTGCGCTTCGCGGGCATCGCTGGCCGATGCATCGCCAGGCTCAAGCAGCTTCGTCAAATCGGCGCCGCGAGAAAAGCCGGCGCGAAGCGCGATCTCGGGCACAGCAAATGCCTCGAATGCGCGAGACGCCAACATCCGACGCGCATTGGCGAGACGATGCGTGACAAGCAAGCTCGCAAAGGTGTCGCCGAACGACGCGAGCACACTGTGCAATTCGCTCTCTGCAATCGCCAGCGAATTCGCGATGTCGCCGGGGCTCAGCAGGGGCTCCGCGCTCCGGTTGGCAATGCAGGCGAACACCTTGTTGTAGAGCGCAAGCGCGGCGGAAGAGGCCACGACCGGTTTTCCTGTTGTTCCGCTCGCCATGGCGAGCATGGCGCCGAGATGATCGATCATCATCGATGCCGGTAACGGTCCATCGCGCAGCGCGTGTGGCGTCATTCCGGCCACGAACGCCGCCAGCGCATGATCCATCTGGCCTGCCTCGCCGCCGAGCGGCCGGCCAACCATCCGGCTCGGCTCCCGCACCCAGCGGCGCAGCCATGCTTCGGGCATCTTCACGTGAATGACCTCGTAGGCTGACGGCATTTCGATAAGATTGGCCCTTGCCGAATCGATCAGGAATGCCTGCCCCGCCCGCACGCGCGTGGCGCCCGCGTGTTCCACGTACCAGGCTGCGCGTCGATTCACGATGAGGTGGTAGGTGTGCGCACCACTCCGCGCAAGCTCCGCGCGACCGCGCAATGACCGATGCGCGGATCCGCATTGCGACAGCACGTCTACGTCATCGATGTCGAGCATCGACATATGCGATGCGAGCGCACCCGTGTGTGTGGCCTCCACCTGCATTGGGACAAGGGCCGAGGACAACGCCGCGGCGAAGTAGTCAAGTCGCTGCGTTCGGGGAACGGCGTTAGTCGACCAGGTCACGATTGCGCTCACGGTTTACTCCTCCTTCGGATCGTCGCGGGACGAGGGGCCAGCGTGCGCGCGGCGGAGCTGGTTTGGCGTGTGCCCCACGCGAGCACGCATCACCCGGGAAAAATGGGCGGCATCGGCAAACCCCGCCCGCCGCCCAATCTCGGCGACGGTCAGCCTGCTGAAGCTCGATGATTCCAGCATCCGAACCGCATCCGCGCATCGCATGGCCATCAGTACGGCTCCAAACGTCGTGGACGATCTTGCGAAGTGGCGATGGAGACTGCGGACCGAAATGCTTACGGCTGCAGCGACGTCGGCCGCGCACAGCGTCGCCTCGCGCGACTGTCCGGCCATGCAGTCGCGAATGCGATCCAGCACCGCGGCACGCTCGGTTTTGGCTGGCTTCGATGGAACTGCGCTCCTGCTTTGCGCAAGGAACGCCAGCAGCGATCCGATGTGGTCGCCAATGAATGACCGTGGCAGCGGATAATCGGCGAGCCGTGCGGGTTCCAGACTCTGTAGGAATGCCGATAGCGCGCGGCCCCAGCTATCGTTCGCGTCTATCCTAGCGCCGACCAGGACGGACGGTGCGGGCAGCCACTGCCGGATCCAGGCTTCCGACAGCGCAACGTGAACGATGTTGAAATCGTTGCCGATCTCGAGATTGAACGGAATAGACGAGTCGCACATGATGACGTCGCCGGGCCCCAGACGTTCTCGCGTCAAGTGCTCCAGTGTCCATGCGGATCGCGTGCTGGTAAGCAAGTGGAATGTTCGCCCCTCGGCTCTCGCGATATTGCCTCTGTCGGCAAAGCAACGGTGCGGGGTTCCGCGCTGGCGGATGACTGTCATGCCGCCCAGGTCGGCCGCGGACATGTCCACGCCAAAGGCACTCGGCGCGCTCCCGCTCAACTGGATCGGGAAAATTGCTGTTGCCAAGGCATGGGCGTAGTAGTCGTACCGCTGGCTTTGCGGAACATCGCTGGTGGACCAGTTCCTGATCAACAGGGGCGATTGGGCACGCATGGCGAGACCTCATGGTCGGAACGGCCGCCTCTCCCCGTCTGGTATCGGCGGCCATCTCATGGGATTTGATGCCAGTGTGACCGCGCGCGGCCAGCGCAACCGGGATATAAGTGCCAGATGTCACGATCGTCTGGCCGCTGCGTGCCAATCGGCCAAAGAGGACAAACGGGCCAACGAGGCCACAAGATGTCTCGCCGCCCTTCGGCGGTGCCACCGGTCGTCTCCGCGACATGCCCTTCCATCGCAAGACTACGGGGCACTGTCCCGGGCGCTAGAGCGCTGCCTTGCCAATCGACGCGCCGCCATCCACGAACAGCGTCTGCCCCGTAATAAAGCCGGCAGGCTCGGAAAGCAGGAATTCGATCGCGGCGGCCAGTTCGTCCGGCTTGCCCAGACGCCCCATCGGCACCATGGACAGAAATCGCTTCTCCGCATCGCTGCCTTGTGGCGTATTGGCACGGAACATTTCGGTTTCAACAGGCCCCGGCGCGACCGCATTCACCGTGATCCCGGTGGGAGCGAGTTCGAGTGCCCACGTTCGTGTGAAGCTGATCATGGCGCTTTTGGCCGCGGCATAGACGGAGCGGTTCGCAACGCCCAGCACGACAAGGCTCGACAGGTTCACGATACGGCCCCAACCCCGCTCCCGCATATCCGGCAACAGCGCCTGGACAAGCTGAACGGCTGGCCGCAGGTTCGACCGAAACATGTCGTCCATGGCGTCCAGGTCGATATTGCCAAGTGGCGCAAGCTCGATGAACCCCACGTTGTTCACGACACCGTCGATCACGTGCTCGGACCTCAGTGTCGTCAGCGCATGTTCAGTGGCAACCGGGTCCGTGAGATCGATGGGCACCAGAATGCCGGGGAAACCGGGGTCGGCGTTACGCGCGACGCCGATCACTTTGTGCCCGGCAGCCGCCAGGCGATGGGACAAGGCCCGGCCGATTCCCTTGCTCGCACCGGTGATCAGGAAAGTCTTGTGTGACATTGCATATCCAGGTTCCGTGCCGGAGCGCCCTCGCTCCGGCCGATTTTGTATCGATTGCTACGAAATTATTATAGATCGATCGATACAAAACACAACGAACGCGCCGAGACCCCACATCGCCAGTGTGGTTTCGGGCCGCGTACTCCTCTTCAACGCCGCAACTAGCCCTAGAATCCGGCGGAATCGTCATTCGCGCCTACAAGATGAACGCCCACATCAAGCTCCGCGGCCGCCGTGACCTGGCCGGTCAGATCTATCGACAGATTCGCGCCAGCATCGTCGACGGACGGCTCGCGCCAGGAGAACGCCTACCCTCCACACGCACGCTGGCCTCGGAGCTCGACGTCTCCAGAAAGACGACGCTCGATGTGTTCGAGCGGTTGATCGGCGAAGGCTATCTGCGGTCCCGTACCGGCGACGGAACCTTCGTGTCCGAAGAGATGACGCGCCTGGCGCCTACGCCGCCGCGCGAGCGGATCGTGCAGGCCACTGGAGCGGTGTGGGAAACGCTACCCGAGGCATTGCCCGCGAGCCGGAAAGACATGCCGGCGCGCTTCGATTTCGTAGGCGGCGTCACCGACAAGCGCCTGTTTCCGTTCGACAAATGGCGCAAATGCGTTAGCCACGCGCTGCGCATCCAGGCGCGCGGAAACGGCTCCTATCACGACCCATCGGGCGATCAGGAACTGCGTCTGGCGATCTCGCGTTATCTGGCTTCGAACCGCGCGGTGGTCAGCAACTGGCAGGACGTCATCGTTACCAACGGGGCGCAACAGGCCATTGAACTGCTGGCGCGCGCGGTCATCCGGCCAGGCGATGTGATCGCGGTGGAAGATCCCGGCTATCCGCCCGCGCGAAGCGTCTTCACCGCGGCGGGCGCCAAGGTGGTCGACGTACCGGTCGACAAGGACGGTCTGCGGGTGGATGCCCTGCCGTCGAAGGCGAGGATGGTCTATGTCACGCCGTCCCACCAGTTTCCGCTAGGCATGCCGATGACGCTCGAGCGCCGCCTTGCCCTGCTCGAATGGGCGCACCGGCGAGGCGCTCTCGTGATCGAGGATGACTATGACGGCGAATACCGCTTCGAGGGCCGACCGATGGAATCATTGAAGAGTCTCGACAACGCCGGAGTCGTTGCATACGTTGGCACGTTCTCGAAGACCATCTTTCCGGAACTGCGGATCGGCTACATGATTCCGCCATCGTCCCTGGCAGCCACGCTTCGAAAGGCCAAGCAGGTCAGTGACTGGCATAGCAGCACCCTGATGCAGACCGCCTTGGGCAAGTTCATGCTGGACGGATACTTCGCCAAGCATCTGCGCCACATGCACAGGGAATATGCCAGGCGACGCGCGACGCTGCTGGAGTACCTGCAGGGCGACCTGTCCGACGTCTTCACACCGCTACCGTCCGTGGCCGGCATCCATCTGGTCGCGATACTGGCCGACGATACAAACGAAGCAGACGTCATTGCCCGGGCCAACCAGGCATCGGTGGGCCTGTACGGCATTTCCAGGATGTTCAATTCCCAGCCTTCGCGGCAAGGCATCCTGTTTGGCTACGGCGGCATCGGTGTGGACGATATGCGGAGTGGCCTGATCCAACTCGGCGAAACACTTCACGCCACCCGGCGCTGATGGCGTGCCCCGAAAATTGGTCACCTCAAAATAGCCATAAATCGGTACTAAAAGGTCACCACTTCATTGCCTAAGCTTGCGTCTGAGGCGTGCCAGCCGGCACGCATATGAACAAGCCAAGGAAAAGTCATGACCCAACGTCTCGATTTCTACAATGCCAACCCGAACGCCATCAAGGCGCTGCTTGGTCTGGAAAAGCGCATCAGCGAATCCAGCCTCGAGAAGTCCCTGGTGGAGCTGATTCGGCTCCGCGCCTCCCTGATCAACGGCTGCGCCTACTGCATCGACCTTCATACCGCGGACGCGCGCAAGGGCGGAGAAGACGATCGCCGCCTTGCCACGCTGTCCGTCTGGCGCGAAACACCCTTCTTCACAGATCGCGAACGCGCGGCGCTGGCCTGGACCGAAGCCGTCACGCTCGTATCTCAGGATCATGTGCCAGATGAAGTCTGGACCGCCGTGCGGCCGCACTTCGACGACGCGGAACTCGTGGACCTGACGCTTCTGATCTCGACCATCAATACGTGGAACCGTTTCGCGATTTCGTTCCGCAAGACACCAGCGTGAGGTCCGCCATGACAGCGCTCGCCATACGTCGCACTGCGCTTCAGGTGCCCCTGATTGCCGCCATGCTGCTCTGCACCATGACAGCCGCCAGGCCGGCACTTGCGCACGAAGCCGGACACGAGACAACAACGCCGGTGATGAAGCAGGACATCCCCGAGGCCAAAGGACGTCATGTGTTCATGATCACGGTGGCCTACAAACCGGGGCAAGCCTCTGAGCCACATCGACATCCAGGTTCGATCTTCGCCTATGTGCTCGACGGTGAAGTGGAATCCCAGCTCGATGGCCAACCTGCCCGCGTCTACAAGGCGGGAGAAGCCTGGTATGAACCGCCGGGCGCGAAGCACCTGGTGTCCCGCAATGCCAGTTCCACCAAGCCTGCGAAGTTGCTTGTCTACGGAATTGCGGAGGGCAACACGCCGGTGAAGCTGCCGCTGGACGCTCGCTAAGCACCGGGAGCCCGGACATGCAGTTGGGCAGCCCGGCCTGATGTCGCGACGCTGCCGCCCGTCCTGAAATCCACCCCAGATTGACAGGGCGACGCGTCGCCCTGTCATCGCTTTTGTCGTTCGCGCATCGGCCGCCTAGGCCAATACAGCGCATCGGTTTTCGCAATCGAGCCGATTGAAAGAATCCATCGCTGCGCGCCTTGAATTTATTTGCCTAGGCAACTATTGTCCAGTCAGTTAAATATGCGGACGGCGAAATCAGTTCAGGAATGCACGTCCAGTCACTTTATCCACCACACCAATTGATGAGTCGGAAAATGGTTTGGCAATCACCCCAGGCGAAGCAGCGCGCCACACTGCTCGCGCTCTCAACGATAGTGGCCGCAGTACTTGCCGGATGCGCGAACTATGCGGGCATTCATAGCGACAAGGAAATGGCACTGCCGACGCAGATTGCCACTGCGCAAAGCCTGCCGTCCGAGGGAGGGCATTGGCCCGCCACGGACTGGGCATCGCAGTTTGGCGACGCCCAACTCAAGGCCCTGATCGACGAAGCCTTGGCGGGTAGCCCATCCATCGACAAGGCACGTGCCCGTATCGCGGCGGCCGTGGCATTCAGCGAAAGCGCCAATGCGAACACCCTCCCTCAGGTAGGCGCGGGGTATTCCTGGACTCGCCAGCGACTGACTGAAAGCACCTTTATACCGCCAGCCTTTGCCGGCACGTGGCAATCGGAAAACAAGGCGATCATCAGCGCGTCCTACGAGCTCGATCTTTGGGGCAAGAATCGCGAAGCCCTCCGTTCCGCGGTCTCGATGGTCCACATGACGGAGGCCGAAGCGGAGCAGGTAAGGCTGACCCTGAGTCAGGCCATCGCCCGCAGTTACAACGAGCTCGCTCGCTTGTACGCGCTTCTGGATATCGCGCGCGATGAAGTCACGCAACGCGAAGAAGTCCTGCGGGTCACACGCGGTCGGGTCCGGATGGGACTGGATACCGCCGTGGAGCAACAGACTGCCGAAGCGAACCTCGCGGCGGCGCAAGTTTCCGTCTCGGCCCTTGAGGGAAGTATCCAGCGTACCCGCTACCAACTTGGCGCGCTGCTCGGCAAAGGCCCGGACCGCGGGCTCGCCATCGCCAAGCCGGCACTCGGTGGCGCCGAAGAAATTCATCTGCCTGACAACCTTCCGGCAGACCTCCTGGCACGCCGCCCCGACATCGTCGCCGCGCGCTGGAGAGTGGAGGCCACCACTCACGACATCAAGGTGGCGAAAGCCGAGTTCTACCCAGACATCAACCTGAGCGCTGCCATCGGCCTCGATGCTTTCGGGTGGGGACGCTTTCTGCATGCGGCGAGCCGCACGGTCTCCGCCGGCCCTGCCATCCACCTGCCGATCTTCGACGGTGGCGCACTGCGCGCGCAACTGAAAGGACGCTACGCCGACTTCGACTTTGCCGTGGCGAATTACAACGACACCCTGATCCAGGCATTGACCGATGTGGCCACGCAACTGTCGGACATTCGCTCCGTCGACGCCCAGATCATCAACGCGGTCCGAGCCGACGAGGCCGCGCAACGCGCCTTGAAACTGGCGATGGCGCAGTACCGCGCCGGACTGACCACGCAATTGACGGTGCTGAATGCGCAGACCACGGCATTGGCCAGCAGCCAGACCGTGACAACGCTCCGGATGCAACGACGCGACCGCCAGATTGCGCTGGCAGCGGCCCTCGGCGGCGGGTACACGGCCGACGACACACAAAGCGCGGACACAACCCGGTGAGCCGCCACGCCACAGATACAGGTGACATGATGACCACGACCAACCCGAACCCCACTGACAATCCCAAGGCCGCGTCCGGCGCGCCGAGAACCCGCAAGCGTCTGCTGGCCCTGCTTGGGCTAGGCGCCCTGGTGGCAGCGGCAGGCTACGGCGCGTACTACTACAGCGTGGCACGCTTTCACGAAGACACCGATGACGCCTACGTCAACGGCAATCTGGTGCAACTCACCCCTCAGGTGAGCGGGACGGTTGTCGCAGTCAATGCCGACGACACGGAGATCGTCAGCGCGGGCGATACGATCGTCACGCTCGACCCCGCAGACGCGCGCATCGCCCTGGCCAATGCCGAGGCGGCGCTCGGGCAGACCGTTCGCCAGGTGAGTGCCTTATATGTCAACAACAACACGCTGGCTGCAACTGTTCAACAGCGGCAGGTGGACCTTTCCCGGGCGCGAGATGATCTGCGGCGTCGAACCGAAGCCTCGGAAAGTGGCGCGGTTGCCGCGGAGGACGTCGCGCACGCAAGGGACACCGTGAAGGCTGCCGAAGCCGCGCTGGAAACGGCAAAGCAACAACTCGCCTCGAACCATGCGTTGACCGACCAGGCGAGCGTGGCCAATCACCCCAGCGTTCAAGCGGCCGCCACACGCGTGCGGGATGCCTATCTCGCCAATGCGCGAAACACACTGCCCGCTCCCGTGACCGGCTATGTCGCCCGTCGATCCGTGCAAGTCGGTCAACGTGTTGCGCCTGGCAATCCACTCATGGCCATCGTGCCTCTCGATGGAGTCTGGGTAGACGCCAACTTCAAGGAGGTTCAGCTCAAGCACATTCGAATTGGCCAGCCAGTAGAACTCCACGCTGATCTGTACGGCGGCAAGGTGACCTATCACGGCAAGGTCGTCGGCTTCTCCGCGGGCACCGGTAGCGCGTTCTCCGCGCTACCAGCGCAGAACGCGACTGGCAACTGGATCAAGGTCGTCCAGCGACTGCCCGTGCGAATCGCACTGGATCCGGTGGAGCTGCGCGCGCACCCGCTGCAGGTTGGCCTGTCTATGCAGGTCGATGTGGAGACCAGGGAGCGCGGCGGAGAGCTTTCCCCCGCCAAGGCCACAAGCACACCAATTCGCACCGCCTATCGCACCGATGTGTTCGAACGCTACGGTGCGGAAGCCGACAGCGAGATCGATCGGATCATCGCCCGGAACAGCAATAGCAACGGCGACATCGCCACGCGAAACGAAACGACCAGGAATGCGCGGCCGGTGGCCAGTCCTTCGGCAATCGCCAGGGCCTCGTGAAACCGTAGTCGCCAACGCTAACTGAGGGCATCATGGCAAATCCGATGACAAGCGAATTACCGCCGCCGCTGACCGGTGGCAAGCTGGCAATGGGCAGTCTGGCCGTCGCGCTGGCCACATTCATGAACGTGCTGGATTCATCCATTGCCAATGTCGCCATCCCGACTATCTCTGGCAACCTCGGCGTCTCCGTGGATGAAGGCACTTGGGTTATCACGCTGTTCGCGGCCGCCAATGCGGTAGCCATTCCACTAACGGGGTGGCTGACCCAGCGCGTGGGGCAGATCCGTCTGTTCGTGGGATCGATTCTGCTGTTCGTCCTGTCGTCGTGGCTATGCGGCGTCGCGCCCAATCTCACTTTTCTTCTCGCGGCGCGAATCCTTCAGGGAGCCGTCGCGGGTCCGATGATCCCGCTCTCGCAAGCAATTCTCCTGGGGTCCTATCCCAAGGAGAAAAGCGGTCAGGCACTCGCGTTGTGGGCGATGACCGCTACCGTGGGACCAATAGCCGGCCCGGCTTTGGGGGGATGGATGACCGACAGCTATTCCTGGTCCTGGATCTTCTATATCAACATCCCCGTTGGGCTATTTGCTGCCGCAGTCACCTGGGCGATCTATCGTAGTCGCGAGACAACGACCCGGATTCTGCCGATCGACGCCATAGGACTAGCGGCCCTTGTCACCTGGGTGGCAGCCCTTCAGATCATGCTGGACAAAGGCAAGGATCTCGACTGGTTCGCTTCGCCGGTGATTATCAGCCTGGCCATTGTCGCCCTACTCGGCTTCCTGTTCTTCGTGATCTGGGAACTGACCGAAGCCAATCCGATCGTCGATTTGAGGCTGTTCAAGGGACGCAACTTCCTGGCCGGCACCATCGCAATATCGGTGGCCTACGCGGTCTTTTTCGCGAATCTTGTCGTGCTGCCGCAATGGATGCAGCAGTACCTCGCCTATCCAGCCGTCAATGCCGGCCTTGTCACCGCGCCATTGGGCATCTTCGCGGTGGTGCTTGCGCCGGTGCTTGGCAAACTGATGCCAAAAGCCGAGTTGCGCATTCTCTCCACCCTTTCGTTTCTTGGCTTTGCCGCGGTGTTTTTCATGCGCTCCCACTACACCACGGGAGTCGACACGTTCACGTTGGTTCTCCCAACGCTGCTGCAGGGCATTCCAACAGCATTGTTCTTTGTTCCGTTGACGGCCATCATTCTTTCCGGTCTCCCACCAGAAAAGATCCCCGCCGCGGCCGGACTGTCGAACTTTGCCCGCGTGTTCTGCGGCGCGGTGGGAACGTCGCTGGCGACCACTGTGTGGAACGACCGCGCCATACTGCATCACGCACAACTGGTCGAACAGGCAAACCCTGGTAATCCGAACTACAGTGCCGCGCTGGAGGCCATCCAGTCCGTGATGCACCTATCCCCTGGCCAGGCGACCGCCTACTTTGAAAGACAGCTCAATACCCAGGCGATCATGCTGGGACTGAACGACATCTTCTGGATATCAGCCGTCATCTTCGTCGCCATCGTTCCGCTGATCTGGCTGACCAAGCCAGCGCGTGGTGCGGCGTCCGGTGCAGCATCCGCTGCCCACTAGGTGTCGTCAGTACGATCCCGTGTACATCCGAACGAATCGCAGGTGCTCGCCAAACGTACATTTGCTTGCGGATCAGCGCGCACCTGTATAACCTGACAACTACGATCCAATAACTCTTAGTTGTCATGTCATTCATCAGCACCGGTGTGGAATACGGGTTGCATTGCCTCCTTTACCTGTCGCGCTCACAGGCGTCGGTGGAAACCGCAAGCGTGAGGGATCTCGCGGAACTACAGGGTATCCCCGCTGACTATCTGGCAAAGCTGTTCACCAAGCTGGCGAAGGCAAACCTCGTCGTCGCTACCGAAGGCATACGAGGCGGCTTCAGCCTCGCGCGG
Source organism: Cupriavidus sp. SHE (assembly GCF_000812445.1). NCBI lineage: Bacteria > Pseudomonadati > Pseudomonadota > Betaproteobacteria > Burkholderiales > Burkholderiaceae > Cupriavidus > Cupriavidus sp. SHE. The sequence continues at coordinate 54,775 of NZ_JWMB01000035.1, forward strand.
CCTGCAGACAAGATCACAGTGCACGACGTCGTCGTCGCCATCGATGGCGACAAGCCGTTGTTCGACTGTCTGGAGATCCGCGACCGTTGCGCGGTGTTCGACGACGCACCACCCGCCTGGGCCACGCGCGGTGTGTGCTCGATCCATGCTGTCATGCAATCGGCGGAGAAGGCGATGCGGCATGAGCTCAGGCAGCACACGCTACTCGATATTGCCAATCGCGCCATCGACAAGGCACCCAACAGTTACGGGACGCAGGTAGTCCAATGGCTGACGACCCGTTCCGTCAACCGTCGCGGCGAGAAGTCCGAAGAATCGTTGCCGCCCGCGCGCAAGTCCGTACGGACGCGCAATCGTGCATAAAAAGCCGCCTTCCAGATGGAAGGCGATTCTCATTTGACAGGCTGCTCAGAAAGCGGCACGAACCACACCACCATCCCCACGCAATGCTGCGTCATTTGTCGCGGAAGACGCTTGCGAGCAGACGTAAACCACCTGGTTCGCAACCTCTTCAGGGGTAGTGAATCGCTTGAGGAACGACGTCGGGCGTGCTTGTTCGAAAAAGGTCTTCTCGAATGCTTCGAACGATTGGCCTCCCGAGAGCTTGTCGGACCCGGTAAGACCGCATTCTCGGTCACGCCCGTTCCGGCCCACGACTCCGCAAGACCGCGGGAGCGCCCGAGCTGCGCGGTCTTCGTCATTCCTTCAGGAACAACGAGACAAGACGATTCGTCTTGCCTCGTTTGATTGTTACGCCACCACGATTCGGCGCGGGTCCGCCGAGGCCAGTGCCTCGGCGCGATCCGCGCTTGGCGGATAGATCCACTCGGTGTTGATCTTCGTCTTCAGCGCCTTGGCCTCGGCACCAACCAGCTTCACCTCGCGCTCCCAGCCCTCCGTGTACACCGCGCCCCAAGGGCCCAGATCCAGGCAGGTCACGTACTTTGGCTGGCTGTATGGGATTTGTTCGTCGCCAACCAGGTCCGCGGCCACGTTGTGTCCGGCGGAACGCCCAAGGTTCATCGCATGCTGGCATGACATCATGGCGTAGTTGCCGGCATCGTCAACAGCTGCATATGCGACATCGCCCGTCGCATAGACCGTCTCGAGCCCCCTGACCTTCAGATAGTTATCGACGTGCAGACGGCCAAAGCTGTCGCGCTCGGCAGGGACTTGAGCCGTGAGCTTGCTGGCACGCGCACCAGCGGTCCAGATGACCGTCGAGGCTTCGATACGCTCACCGCTCTCCAGCGTCACACCAGCCGCGTCCACGGCCGCAACACCAGACCCGAGCTTCCACTTGACGCCAAGCTCCGTCAGCGCCTGGATGATGACTGGTCGTGGTCCGGCACCCAGATCCGGACCAATCTCGCTGGCTCGCTCGACGATGATCACATTGACCTGCGCGTCGCCTCCCAGAACCTCGCGCAAACGTGCAGGCATTTCCGCCGCCGTCTCGATGCCCGTGAAGCCTCCGCCTGCAACCACGACCGTGTTCCTGGCGATGCTGGCCGGACGGGTCGCCAGCGTCTCGATATGGGCTTCTAGCGTTGCGGCGGAAGCCACCTGATCGACGTTGAATGCATGTTCATCCAGCCCGGAAATCTGCGGCTTGAACAGGCGGCTTCCGGCGGCCAGCACAAGTCGGTCGAAACCAAGCACGACGGGTGATGTCTCCGCTGTGCTGCTGACCTCCACCTGCTGATTCGCCACATCGATCCGCTCAACGTAACCCTGTACGAACCGAACGCCAACGGCCTTGAATATCTCCTGCAACGGCGCCTTCATTCCGCCTGGATTCTGCTCGTAGAGGCGCGGCCGTACATGCAGCTCCGCCTCGGGTGCCACCAACACGATCTCGATATCCGTGCGTCCGACTTCATCGAGCAGCCGGGCCGAAGCCAGCGCGCTCCACATGCCGGCGAAGCCGGCGCCAATCACAAGAATGCGTTTGGACATTTGCAAACTCCTGCATCAATCCCTGGTTTGAGTGATCCGGCCGCACCTTCATCGCGCGCCCGCTTTCTTCAGCAATGACAAGCGTCAACTGCAATACTACGATTCTATGAGTCGTAGTATTAAAAGCAAGGAAGAATTCGAAAGCCCGGGGTATGCGTGCGGGAATCACCGTCGTCCTTGCACCGTCGCCGCGGACTCGCTAGCATTACTGCCCCTTGCGTAGTCGTAGTTTATGGAGGAAGCGCGGCATAAGCCCCCAAAGAGACCGGCAGATAGCCCGCGTCGCGGCACTACCCAGGCAACGAGGCGTCAGCGGATGACGCTTGCCTAGCCAGTCCGCCGGGACAGCAGCGTGAGTCCGACCTCTGCGAACTTGAAATGCATCAGCCCGTAGGTCGGGAAATCAATCAAGATTCCCTCGGACGTATGTCGCCTCATGAATGACTCATATCCCGGGCTATATTCCGCATTGGTGAAACTGCACACGACCACGCCGGTTTCACGGTCGCCGAGCATCACCACGTCACCAACCTTCGCGTCCAAGCCATTCAGATACTGCATCGCCACCTCCGAAGCCATGTTCGATCGGCGCCAGATCCAGACAGTCCGCAGGGCAAAAGCGAAAGATGCCTATGCGGCACATTTCGCGCGAAGTCCCTGATGCAACCGGCTAATGGCGCCGGCCCGGCTCCAGTCAATCGGCAATTGCAGAGTGCCCTTGATATGCTTTGATGGATTGACTATTCATGACAGCAACACAGAATGCGTGGACGCTACGTGCCAGCCACGCCGACGACGGTCCATGAGTGGGGGAAAAGGATGGGGAACGAGCTTGGGCAACTGCAACGTTGGAGCACCGATCTGGTCCCAGCGACGCAAAGACGTGAGTACTTCCAGGCCGCCACCGAGTCGGCCATCATTCCGTTCCAGTTCGAGACGCCCTATTCGCCCGATCTGAGCGCGAAGATCGAGGCTCTGGCGCTCGGTCCCGTTACCGTGATGCACGTGGCAGGCTCCCCCCATATCGCGCGGAGCACGGCCGTCGAGATCTCACGACAACGCGCACGCTGCCTGAATCTGGTGCTCAGCCGAAACGTTCCCTGGAACCTGAGCTACCAGTCGAGAGTTTCGATGCGCCCCATGGATTCATTCATCACGGATTCCCAGCAGGCGCTAAGCCTCGATATCGCTTTCGACTACGACTTCGTCAATATCGGCTTCGATCCGCAGTGGCTAAGCGAGTGGGTCCCTCAGACAGGCGCAGTGGTCGGCAGGCAATTTGGCGCTGACTCGCGCTGGGCAGTGGCGCTGAACACATTCATCGCGGCATTGCAGCCCACCACAATCCTCAATGCACCGCTCCCGCCCCGGCTGATCGTGGACCAACTCGGTGCGCTGATTCTTCTGGCGTCGAGCGGACCAGATCAGGTCGCCACGCATAAACACGAGATCTCGAAGCCGCTGAACGAGAGAATCCTCGACTGCATTCGTTCGCGATGCACCGAGTCCACGCTGATCGCGCCGCAGGTGGCAGCAGACCTGGGAATTTCGGTGCGATCCCTGCATCGTGCACTGGCCGCTCAGAACGAGACCTTTGGCTTCCTGCTGATGAAGGCCCGCATCGATATCGCCGTGCGCCAATTGTCATCGCCGGCGTTCAATCGCCTCACCGTGGCTGCCATTGGCCGCAGGTGCGGCTTCACTGACGACTCTCACTTCACGCGCGTTTTCCGTCGGCATGTAGGCGTGACACCGCTGGCCTTGCGCCGGGCTCGGCTTGCATAGCCGGTATCCGACTGGCACAACATATCGTCTGCAGATCACGGATCGAACCCTCTCCAGATTCCTCAGGCTCCACGCGAAAGATCGCCCTTGAATTTTGTATCGATCTATCTAAAATACGTTTCATATCATTCGATACAGAATCTCACTGCCATGGCACGACCTCGCCAATTTGACGCCCAAACCGCACTTTCCGCCGCGCAGGACGCGTTCTGGGCCAAGGGCTACAACGCCACCTCGACCCGCGAACTGACGCAGGCGATGGGACTGACTCAACCTAGCCTCTACAACGCCTTTGGCGACAAACGCACACTGTTCCTGCAGGCGCTTGAGGACTACCTGAATCACACGCTGCGCGAACGGATTGCGCGACTGGAAGGCACCCTTCCACCGGCCCAGGCGTTAGAAGCATTCTTTGCCGAAAGCATCGAGCGTGGCGTCTCCGATCCGCAGCATCGTGGATGCATGCTGATCAATACGGCGCTCGACGCATCGGCTGACGACCCTGAACTGGCGGCGATCGTTGCAGAGGAACTGACTACACTCGGTCACTTCTTCGAACGCACCATTCGCGCCGGCCAGGCCGACGGGACTGTCGACCCGACACTCACTGCCAGGGACGTTGCGGCCACGCTGTTGTCGGTACAGATCGGCTTGCGCGTGATGTCTCGCGTCATGCCGGATCGCGCACTGCTCGAGGCATCCGTCAGACCCGTACTGGCTCTGCTCGGACGCAAGCCGCGCGGCACGACCTGACTTCTCCCTGAATAACGCTTCGCCTCTACGCGCGGCTGCCGCCTGCGTGGGGCGGCGCTCGCCCAGAGGTATCACCCCATGTCACAGAACACAGTCACCACGCCTGTGCCAGACACCACGGACCGTGCGCTCGATGCGCGTGCGCTCCATGCGGCGCTGGCCGGACTCTGCGCAAGCCTTGTCGCCATAGGTCTTGCCCGCTTCGCCTATACGCCGCTGATTCCCTCGTTGATTCAGGCCCACTGGTTCAGCGCCGCAGACACGGTGGCACTCGGCGCCGCAAACTTCGCCGGATATCTCGCTGGCGCAGTGATTGGCCGCCCACTGGCGACCCGGCTGTCGAACCGCCATGCTTTACGTCTGCTGATGGTGCTGGCCACCGCGGCATTCTTTGCGTGCGCAGTACCCGTGTCGGTAAGCTGGTTCTTCCTCTGGCGCTTTCTTTCTGGCCTGACAGGCGGCGCCATCATGGTGCTCGTGGCTACTGCGATCCTGCCGCATATTCCGCCGGGCCGGCGGGCGTTCGTTAGCGGGATGATCTTCCTGGGGCTTGGACTCGGTATTGCAGCATCGGGCACGCTGGTACCAGAGTTGCTCAAGCTTGGGCTGGGACAGACATGGCTTGGACTTGGTGCCGTGTCATTGCTTCTGACTGCTATTAGTTGGAAGGGGTGGCCCACCGCCGATGCACCTACCAGCATGCCGGCACCAACTGCGGCAGGTCACCGCCCCGTCGACCATGCACAGGGTTCCAGCAATCCAGCTTTGCGCGTGCTGTACTTCCAGTACGCTGCCAACGCGCTGGGATTGGTGCCAGCCATGGTGCTGTTGGTCGACTACGTCGCGCGCGGTCTTGGCCAAGGTGCATCGGCCGGCGCCGGATACTGGGTACTCTATGGCGTCGCAGCTATCGCAGGACCGCTGCTTGCGGGCGCCATCGGTGGCAAGCTCGGGTTCAGGAACGCCTATCGGCTTGCGATGTTGCTGCAAGGCCTGGCCGTGGGGTTGCTGGCCGTCTCCCACCACACGGTAGCCCTGTGGCTATCGACCATCGTCCTAGGCACCTTCACCCCAGGCATTGTGCCGCTTGTCTTGGGCCGAGTGCAGGAGATGTTGCCCCACGACGCCACGGCCCAGCGCGCCGCATGGAGCCGTGCCACCATAGCGTTCGCGCTGTGTCAGGCGCTGGGGGGTTACGGCTATGCGTATCTGTTCGCGCAATCGCATGAGAACTACAGACTGATCTTCATGTGCGGCGCAGTGGCCATGGCAGTAGCATTTGTCACCGACTTCGCCGTACGGAAACCGAAGACTGACTGACGCCGCGCCCTCCCAAGGCAGACGCCCTCTGGCACTCGGTCAGGGTAGGCGGCGTACGGTGTGGCTTTCCTCCATGCGCACGACCACCAGCTTTACCGGATTCCCTCCAAGTGATTGAGACTGCTTCACACGACCTCGGCCGCCCCATTGCGCGCCCGATAGGGCCATCTGCTCATCTGGAGCTGCAGCGCTCAACCGCAGGGCCGGCGGCGGCCCAGTAGCATCCATTTTTGTCATTGCCTTGACCAAAAAGCTGGAGTCGTCGCTGCGGGTTCCGTGGTTGCACGTCGCCGCCCAAAAGCAATTCGTCCCCATGCACAGCCGCATCGGAAAGACATCCGTCGTCACGAGGCCGCGCATGCGCTGCTATCGACCGAACGCCAGGACGATCTCGTCGATCGTCACGCGGACGCGCGCGGTGTGCCGCAGATCCTGATGCGTTACGAGCCAGACCTCATACGGTACACCGCTCGTGCGGTCTGGCCAGATCCGCACGAGGCCATCGCGTTCGCCCATCGGAACGGGAATCTCGCTGATGCCAAGGCCGGCCTTGAGTGCCGCGCGCAGAGTCAGGTTCGTGTTCAGTCTTGCGGCGATACGACCATCCGTCAGCGGTTCTCCAATGAACGACGGCGAGCGCGCCTTGGCGAAATGCGGCTGATAGACGACAAGATCGTGCCCCAGGAATCGCTCCCCGGGTACTGGTTCGCCGTGGCGCCGGATATAGGCTGGCGAGGCAAACAGCCCCACGTCCCAGCTTGCAAGGCGACGCGCGAGCAGATCCGGGTTTCGCGGCTTGACGGTTCGCACCGCGATATCGGCTTCACGCTTCGCGAGATTGAGGACATGCGTTGTCGTGTCGAGTACCACCGATACGTCAGGGTGCTGTGCATGCAGGCGCTCGATCGCCGGCACCACGTACTCCTGCGCCAGTGCGTCCGTCGTCGAGAGCTTCACCTCGCCGGCGAGGCGCTTGTCCATGCCTTGAGTGTGGCGCACCAGATCGTGCGCGGACTGCTCCATCGCCTCCGCGGCGCGGATCGCGAGCTTGCCGACCTGTGTCAGCTCATAGCCATTCGAGGTGCGCAGGAATAGGGTCGAGCCAAGTGCATGCTCGAGCACCGCAAGCCTGCGGCCTACCGTCGCCTGGTCGATATCGAGCGCGCGTGCGGCAGCGCGCAACGTCCGTTCCCGATAGAGCGCAACGAAGATGCGCGCGTCGTCCCAATTCATGTCGCCTCCCGTATGATGCAAATTTGCATCATACGACCAGCAAATCGCTGCGTGTCAAAGGGCCGGCAGCCTCCCTACACTTTGCTTCAGCGATGCACCGATCAAGCAAGTTGCTCGAATCCGCAGTGCATCCGGCATCTTGAAAGGATGAACTCATGACACACGCAACGCACACCATTCCTGCGGCAATGGCCGCAATCGAGATCACGCGACCAGGGGGGCCCGATGTTCTTGCGCCGGTGCAGCGGCCAGTTCCCGCGCCGGCAGCCGACGAAGTATTGATCCGCATTCATGCCGCCGGCGTGAACGGTCCCGATGTCATGCAGCGCAGGGGCTTGTATGATCCGCCACCGGGTGCTTCGGACATCCCCGGACTCGAAGTCGCAGGCGAGATCGTGTCCGTCGGGCGCGACGTGATTCGGTTCGCAGTAGGCGATCTCGTCTGCGCACTGGTTCCGGGCGGCGGCTACGCGGAGTACGCAGTCGCGCACGAGAGCAATACGCTGATGATTCCGGAGGGTCTCTCAATGGTTGAGGCAGCTGCGCTGCCGGAGACCTTTCTAACGGTATGGCTGAATCTGTTCCAGCGCGGTAAGTTCTCGGCAGGCGAAAGCGTGCTAATCCACGGCGGCGCATCCGGGATCGGCACCACGGCGACGATGCTTGCAAAAGCGTTTGGCGCATCAAAGATCATCACGACAGTCGGCTCCGATACCCAGCGCGACGCGAGCATTGCGCTGGGCGCCGATGTCGCCGTGGACTACCGCAACGAGGATTTCGTCGAGGCGGTAGCACGCGCGACGGACGGGCGTGGCGTCGACGTGGTTGTCGATATCATTGCCGGCGACTACGTCGCGCGCAATTACGCAGCGGCTGCGATGGACGGCCGCATAATCCAGATCGGCGTGATCAAGGGTCCGGCGCAGTCACTCGACTTATTCCCGATGCTGGCGAAGCGTCTCACGCACATCGGCTCGACGCTGCGCTCGCGCACACACGAGGAAAAAGGTAAGCGGTCTTTTAAGGGCGCCCCTTGCGGCCGCCGGCGGTATCCGCTAGACGGTTGAGGGCTTGAGCCTCCAGGGCAGCAGAGCCTCGTAGTCGTC